>CAYSJX010000024.1:0-17531 GCA_964431445.1 uncultured Oscillospiraceae bacterium
TTCCGCAGCCAATGGATAAAGTATTCCGGCAGGGTGTCCTGTACCGGTCTTGCATGCGCTATTCCTGCGGCAATACACTGCCGCTGGTGGCCGCGCCCTTCGGCATGAACCATTTCTGCGTCCAGACAAAGGCGGCGGATGCCGGCTGGTTTTATCATCCCACCCATCGCCAGACGGAGGGGGTGCGCCTGACCCATCAGCCCAGCCCGTGGATGGGAGATTACGGCCACTTCGTGTGCATGCCCCAGAGTGGGGAGAGCTATGTGCTGGAGCATGAACGAACTTCCGGCTTTTCGGAGCTGGAGATGGCACCGGGACACATGGAGCTGTATTTCAAGCGCTATCAGGCCCGGATGGGTCTGGCCGCCTCTGACCGCTGCGCGGTGATGGAGCTGCGCTGGGATACGGACAGCACCCCCCGCTTTGCGCTGCTGCCCTTTGACTGTGACACATCCCTGCATCTGGAGCCGGAGACCGGCAATCTGACCGGCTGGGTCAATGCCACCGGCGATGGCACCCGGCGGGATTTCCGGATGTATTTCTGCCTGCACTTTGACCGCCCCATTGACCGGGCGGCCACCCAGATCACAGACCGCTCCGGAAAAAGGGAGCCGGGGCTGTCCGGCCATGGCCGTGGCGTGGGCATCAACATCGCCTTCCGTCTTCCCAGAGGGCAGGCACTGACCGTGCGGCTGGGAACTTCCTTCCTGTCTGTAGAAATGGCAGAGAAAAACCTTTGCCGGGAGGTCGGACAGCTGGGTTTTGCCGAACTGAAGACCCGGACGGCGCAAAAATGGAACGACCTTCTCTCGAAAATCGAAATCAGCGACACACCGGAAAAGATGAAAACCTTCTATTCCTGCCTGCACCGCTGCTTCCTGTTCCCCAGAATGTTCTATGAATATGACGAAAACGGCGATCCAATCCACTACTGCACATCGGACGGAACCACCCGCCCCGGTGTCATGTACACGGATAACGGCTTCTGGGATACCGGCAGAACATTGTATCCCCTGTTTGCCCTGCTGATTCCCGACAGACTCCGGGAAATGCTGACCGGCTATCTGAACTTCTATCAGGAGGAGGGGTGGCTGCCCAAGTGGGTGTCCCCCGGCGAGCGGGGAATCATGCCCGGCACACTGGTGGACGGCGTGCTGGCCGATGCCGCCGTGAAGGGGCTGTTGTCCCGGGAGCAGATGGTGCTTGCGCTGGAGGGTATGCTGAAAAATGCCAATGTGCCCAGCGGCGACCGGCTCCACGGGCGTGTGGGCGTGGCGGAATATGTGGCGCAGGGGTATGTGCCCTGTGACCGGTATGGAGAGAGCGTCAACAATATGCTCGATGCCTGTTACTGTGATTTCGGCATTGCGCAGGTGGCGGGCCTTCTGGGAAAGACCGATCTGCAGGCGCAGTACATGGATCGTGCCCGGAGATACCGGGTGCTATTTGATAAGGAAGCGGGCTTCCTGCGTGGCCTGAACAGTGATGGCAGCCGCAGACCGGGCTTTATCCCCGAGCAGTGGGCGGATGAATACTGCGAGGGCAGTGCGTGGCAGAATGCATTCGGCGTGTACCACGATGTGGAGGGCCTTGCGGCGCTCTACGGCGGCCGGGAGCAGCTGCTGCGGAAGCTGGATGATCTGTTTGCCGCCCCGCCGACCTTTGATGTGGGGAAATACCATGCCGAGATCCATGAAATGACGGAGATGCAGGCACTGGGGGAGAAGGGCTTCGGCCAGTGCGGTATTTCCAATCAGCCAAGCTTTCACATTCCCTATCTGTATTCTGCCCTGGGCTGCCCGGAAAAGACGGCCTACTGGGTGCGCCGTCTGGTGGAGGAGGCCTTCCACAGCGGCGAGACGGGCTACCCCGGGGACGAGGACAACGGCTCTATGAGCGCGTGGTATGTGTTCAGCGTGCTGGGGCTGTACCCGCTGTGCCCGGGCAAGGGGGAATATGTGACCGGCACCTGCTGCGCCGCGCAGGCCCGGCTGCGGCTGGGCAACGGCCATGTCGTGACCATATCCGGCAGCGGCAGTTATCCTTCGGTGGACGGCATCCCCTGCGGACAGCCGCGGCTGACCCATGCGCAGCTTTTGCAGGCAAACAATCTGTATTTTGGTGAGGAGACAGGCAAATGAATCCCATTGTAGACGGCTACTATGCCGACCCGGAGGCCCGCTATTATGCGGGGCGGTACTATATTTATGTGACGAAATCCTTTTCCGTCTATGGCGAGCAGCTGAATCTGGACGCATTTTCCTCCGATGATCTGATCCATTGGGAAAAGCATCCGAATATCATTGACATGTCGGGCTATCCCTATGTCCACCGGGCGGTCTGGGCCCCCACGGTCATTGAAAAGGGCGGAAAATACTACCTGATTTTCGCCAGCAATGATATCCAGAATAATGACCAGCTTGGTGGATTGGAAATCGCGGTGTCCGACTCTCCGGCCGGCCCCTTTGTCAACCACATCGGCAAGACACTGGTGGACAAATTCATCCATTATGCCCAGCCCATCGATGCCCACCTGTTCAAGGATGACGATGGCACCATCTATCTGTACTACGGCGGCTGGCAGCACTGCAATCTGGCCATCATGAACGAGGAGATGAACGGCTTTGTACCCCATGCCGATGGCTCCATTTTCAAAAGCGTGACCCCGGAACACTATGTGGAGGGGCCCTGCATGCTCAAGCGCAACGGGGTGTACCACTTCATGTGGTCAGAAGGGGACTGGGTCAACGGCACATACCATGTGTGCGCCAGCAGCAGCACCGACCCGCTGCACATTGACCCAGTGGGGCACACCATTCTGGAGTCCTCTCCCATAGCCGATGGCCCCGGCCACCACAGCTATCTCAACATCCCCGGCACGGATCAGTGGCTGATCGTATATCACCGCCGGATCATCGGAGACTCGGAACCGGGCCACCGGGTGCTGTGCATCGACAAACTGGAATTTGACGGGGACGAGATCCGCCCCGTTATCATGACATAAAGGAGAATTATTATGTTGAAATTAACGGATTTTGGCGCAATTGGCGATGGCGTGACGCTGAACACCCAGGCGTTTGCACGGGCCATCGCGGCCTGCGCACAGCAGAAGCAGACCCTGTGTGTCCCCGCCGGCGTTTTTGTGACCGGCACGATCATCCTCAACGGTGTTTCCCTGTATCTGGAGTCCGGTGCTGTGATCAAGGGCTCCACCGATCTAAAGGATTATCCGGAGCAGGACTATTATCACAACGAGATGGGCTGGCTGCGGGCGCTGATTATCAACCGGGACGCAGACAATGTCTCCATCACCGGTGAGGGCACCATCGATCTGAGCGGCACCGCTTTTTATGATACCTCCGTCACCAGCGTCCCGCAGGCCAAGGTGCCCCTGACAGCCGAGCAGGCGGCGGAGTGTACCTATCCCATCGGGACACGCCCCAACCAGTGCGTGTTCTTCCACAACAGCCGCAATGTCCGCATTACGGATATCACCATTGTGGACGCTCCCTGCTGGACACTGAGCTTTCACCGCTGCGAAAATATTAAGCTGCGGGGGCTGACCATCGACACGAGCCTCAATGTGCCCAATGACGATGGCATCCATCTTTGCAGCTGCAAGGGCGCGGTGATTTCCGATTGCCATATTTCCAGCGGCGATGACTGCATTGCCCTGTCTGCCATCAGCAGCTGGGATCAGCCCTGCGAGGATGTGGTCATTACCAATTGCGTGCTGAAAAGCTGCTCCAAGGCCATTGTAATCGGCTATATCTACAGCCAGATCCGCAATGTGACCATTTCCAACTGCATCATCAAAGAAAGCAACCGGGCACTTTGCATCATGTGCAATGATGAATGCGCCATTGTGGAAAATGTGCGCATCAGCAACATGATCCTCGATACCCGCGTCCGGGCCGGCAACTGGTGGGGCAACGGCGAGCCGATTCTGATGATGGCCCTGCGCCATGATTATCATCTGCCCACACCCCAGAAGCCGGATACCAGAACGGACTGCGCCATCCGCAATGTTCACATCGATGGCGTGACCTGCATGGGCGAAAATGCCATCGGTATTGTGGGCAACGGCAGTAACATCCGGGATGTGACGTTGCGAAATATCGACTATATCCGCAAGCCCTCGGCCAATCTGGCCCTGAAGGGGGCAGCGCTGGATCTGGCCCCCTCCGGGGTCACGGTGGAGGTGCCGGAGGATTGTGGCCTGCTGATCCGGGGCGCGGAGGTAACGCTGGAAAATGTCAACACCCGGCAGTGGCATATCGTCCGGGAATAACACGGCAGAGAGGTGGAACAATATGCAGCACAATAGAGTTCTTTCCCTTTCGGGACAGTGGGAGCTGTGCTGGACGGAAACGGGCACAGGCACCCGGGAAGCCATGGAGCATCGGCTGGACACGCAGAGCATTCCCTGCCCGGTGCCGGGGGATGTGCATATGGCGCTGGCGCAGGCCGGGGTGATACCGGAGCCGCTGGAGGAACTGCACAATGCCGATTGCAGATGGATGGAGCAGCAGGAATTCTGGTATCGGAAGAAATTCATGGTTCCTGTGGATTTTCCCGGTGAAAAAACGGAGCTTTTGCTGGAAGGTCTGGATCTGACGGCGGATATCTGGCTCAACGGCCGGCACATCGGCAGCCATAACAATGCCTTTGTGGAAAAAATCATCGATGTTTCCGGCCTCCTGACGGCGGGGGAGAATACCCTGATTGTCCGCATCGATGACGGCGTGAACAGCGTGAAGGACAAGCCGCTGGACTTTGCCCAGTATGCGTGGAACAATGAGCAGCCCTACAGAATGTGGATGCGCAAGCCCCAGTATGTCTATGGCTGGGACTGGACGATCTGGATGCCCACCTGCGGTATCTGGAAGGATGTTTCTCTGCGCAGCTACACGGCCGCCTGCGTCCGGGACGTGTATGTGACCACGGCATTTGACGCGGAGACGATTACGGAAGCCCGGCAGGTCACCCTGCGGCTTTCCACCCAGACGGAATTTCTGGATGGAGGCACCTATACCGCCCGGTTTACGGTGTCGGGAGATCCCCGCTTCGGCGGGCAGGGGATTGTGGCCGCGCAGGAACAGCGCGTTTCCGTCGATGCGCCCGGTGAGCGGACAATCTGCGCAGAGCTTGCGCTGGATCATCCGAAACTCTGGTGGCCCAATGGCAGCGGCGACCCTTACCTGTATACCGTGACTGTGACGCTGGCGGATGAAACGGGCCGCATCCTGCATAGCTGCACCCTGCGCCATGGTCTGCGCACGGTCTGCATCCGGGAGGACAGGCTGGATGAGACGGCCAGGAGCTTTACCTTCACCATCAACGGCCAGCGGATTTTCTGCAAGGGCGCCAACCATGTCCCGGCAGACTGCCTGCTGGGCCGGATCACGGAGGAAAAGACCCGTACCCTGCTACGCATGGCGGCAGAGGGAAATATGAACATGGTGCGTGTCTGGGGCGGCGGTGTCTATGAAAGCAACTGCTTCATGGATACCTGCGATGAGCTGGGAATTATGGTCTGGCATGATTTCATGTTCGCCTGCGGCTTCTATCCCGACCATGTGCCGGAATATTACGAGGAAATCCGCCGGGAGGCCACGCTGGCCATCAAGCGGCTGCGCAGCCATGCCAGTCTGGTGGGCTGGTCCGGCAACAATGAAATTCAGGAGATGTACCGCTCTGTCAAGCAGTGGCACCCGGAGCATCCGTGGTACGGCGGGCGGCTGTATGAGCAGCTGCTGCCGGAGCTGGTGGAGCAGCTTTGCCCCGATCGGATCTACCGCCCCAGCAGCCCCTACGGCGGTGTCACCGCGGACAGCTATGACGAGGGCGACCAGCATACATGGCATTTCACCCATCGGCCGGACTGGGAGCATTATCTGGATCTGTGGCGGTTTACGGATTTTGATTTCAAATTCCTCAGCGAGTTTGGCATTATCGGTGCCATGAATCTGGACTCGGCCCAAAAGTGCATTCGTTCCGACGCACTGCAGCCCGGCAGCGAGCAGTGGCAGCATCACACCAATTCCTGCCAGGATCATAAGCTGCTGGATGTGTTTGTGGACACCTATTTCGGTGGACATCAGGGCTTGAGCGTGCAGGAATACATCCTGAAAAGTCAGGTCATTCAGGCGGAAATTATGCGCCATATCTATGATGAGCTGCGCTGCCGCAAGTTCCGCTGCTCCGGCGTTCTGCTGTGGACACTGAGCGACTCCTACGGCATCCACAACTGGTCTGTCATCGATTATTATCTTGGCAAGCGGCCGGTGTATTATTATCTCAAGCGCTCCATGGCACCGCTGAATGTCTCCTTCCGTGGCTATGAGGTGCAGAATTTTGACGGCATGAAAGACTATGCCCGCCATTATAAAACCGATCCGACACCCATCGAGCTGCATGTGGCCAATGATACCATGGCGGCGCAGCGTATCGACCTGCGCTGCGAGGTCAAAACCTTCGATGGCCGGGTGCTCTGCGAGCGCAGTCTGTCGGATACGGTGCCGGCCAACAGCGTCCGGCAGGTAGGGCGTGTGGAGCTTTCGGATTTTGCCGCCGATTTTGACCCGGAAGAGACGGTTTTGTATGCGCAGATCTGGCAGGACGGGATTTGCGTGAATGAAAATCACTATTTCTTCGCTCCCTTCGGCAAGCTGAAACTGCCCGAGGCGAAGATCACCGCCAAACTGGAAAGCCACGGCGATGGCCGCGCGGCGCTGACACTGGAAGCCGATCGCTTCGTCTGGATGCTGCACATGCGGGAGCTGCCGGGGCTGTGCTGCGAGGATAATGATTTCATCCTGCTGCCCGGCGAAAAGCGGACAGTCATGCTGACCGGCGAAGCCTGCGATGACATCCCCGAAATGACCAGCCTGAACCCGGGCCTGACACTGGCCTGACCGAACAGAAAACCGGCATTTCTGCCTGCCAACAGGCCGGAAATGCCGGTTTATCATAGTTAAGGTGTTAGACAGCTGCGGCAATTCCCAAAATCAGACTGTCATTGCCACGCCAGTGACATCGGTCACTGGCGTGCAATGACAGCGCAATTAAGTGTGATTGCCACGTCGGCTTTGCCTCCTCACAATGACATGCTGGTTTTTGGAGTTCCCGTAGGGGCCGATTGAGGCACATCGGCCCGCTGCACCGGCTTCGCGGCAGGCGGGTCAGCTGCCTTTGCGGTATTGGGTGGGGGTCAGGCCGGTTTTCTGCTTGAAAATATTGGTAAAATAGTGTTCGTCCGCGAATTTCAGCAGGAACGCAATTTCGCTGACGGGCATGGAGGTGCCCGAGAGCAGGGTCTTTGCAATGCTGATTTTGCCGCTGAGAATGTAGGCGTACACGGTGCAGTCATAGCTGAGCCGGAACAGCCGGTTCAGCTGGGAAACGGACAGCCCCACATGCTTCGCTACATCCCGGACTGCGATTTTCCGGTACAGGCTGCGGTCACAGAAATCTCTGGCTTGGGCGGCACAGGCATTGGTGACAGGCTTTTGCGCAATGTGCCGGGACAGCCCCTGTACGATTTCCAGAAATATCCGGCTGCACCGATCCCATTGTTCCGCCTGATCCGTGCTGCGATCCCGGCAGATGTCCAGAAAACGCTCAAACTGCTGCCGCAGGTCGATCCCCTCGAAATGATATTTCCCGGAGAGTCCGTACAGCCGGAGCAGCTGGGGGCACAGGTCGCCGCCGACATTCATCCAGATTTTGTGGAAGGGGTCCTCTCTCGATGCGTAGTAGTGCTGGCGGCTGCCCCGGGGCAGCAGGTATACATCCCCGGCGGTCGGGTGAAAGACCTGCCCGTCCACCTCCACGGTGCCGCTGCCGCTGATAACATATTCCAGCACATAGATTTCGGCGCTTTCACGCAGAATGTCATAATTGGGCGTGGGGAAGGTGATCCCGGCCAGCTCCACATAAAAGGGCAGCCGGGCGACGGTTTCATCCAGCAGAAAACTTTCGATTTTTTCCATATGGCGAAAATCCTCACTTGCACGATCGTTTTAGCTATTTCATTTTATACCGTTTTGTGATAAAACACAAGTAGTTGTGCAGGATAAATTGCACAAAAAACAACACAGAACAAGGAGCCTGTTTGCTATGATTTACAGACCGGAACACCCAAATCCCCAATTTGAACGTGAAAACTGGGTCAATCTGAACGGAAAATGGGATTTTGCCTTCGATTTCGGCAAAAGCGGTATTGATCGGAAACTATACCTGGACAACGATGCGGCGAAAAAAAGCTTCGTCCACACCATTGAAGTGCCCTTCTGCCCGGAAAGCGAGCTCAGCGGCATCGGCTGCAAGGATTTCATGAACGCGGTCTGGTATCGCCGCACGGTCAGCCTGACGGCGCAGCAGGTGAAGGGAAGAACCCTGCTGCATTTCGGCGCCGTGGACTATGAGGCCCATGTCTATGTCAATGGCACCGAGGCCGGCACACACATCGGCGGCTACATTTCCTTCTGCGTGGATATTACGGAGCATGTCCATGAGGGCGAAAACACCATCGTGGTGTGCGCCATCGATGATGTCCGCAGCGGCCTGCAGCCCGTGGGCAAGCAGTGCGGCAACTACGACTCCTATGGCTGTGTCTATACCCGCACCACCGGCATCTGGCAGACGGTGTGGCTGGAATTTGTTCCGGAAAACTTTGTCAAGGAAGTCAAATACTATCCCGATCTGGCAGCGCAGTGCTTCCACATTGACTGCAAGGTGGCAGGCGAGGGCGAAATCCGCTTCACCGCGCTGTACGAGGGCAAGCAGGTCGGCACCGCCAGCGCCACCGTCTGGGGCGACAGCAACCATCTGGAGCTGCCCGTCAGCGAGTTGCACCTGTGGGAGTGCGGCCATGGCCGTCTGTACGATATCCGCATTGAATACGGCGAAGATCGCGTCAGCAGCTATGCCGGCATGCGGGAAGTCAGACTCGATGGCTATAAATTCAAGCTCAACGGCAAGACTGTCTTCCAGCGCACCATCCTCGATCAGGGCTTCTACCGGGACGGCATCTACACCGCTCCTTCCGATGAAATTTTGCAGCGGGATATCCGCCTTTCCATGGATCTGGGCTTCAATGGCGCCCGCCTGCATGAGAAAATCTTCGAGCAGCGCTTCCTGTATCACTGCGACAAGGCCGGTTATCTCGTCTGGGGCGAGCATGCAAACTGGGGACTGGATCTTTCCAATCCCATGGCGCTGCTGCGCTTCCTGCCGGAGTGGCTGGAAGAGGTACAGCGGGATTTCAACCATCCGGCCATCATCGGCTGGTGCCCCTTCAATGAGACATGGGACTACTGCGGCAGACCCCAGATCAATGAAATCCTGGAAAATATCTACAAGGTCACCAAGGCACTGGATCCTACCCGCCCCTGCATTGATACTTCCGGCAATTTCCATGTGATCACCGATATCTATGATATCCACAACTATGACCAGTGGCCGGAGGGCTTCAACAACTGCTATAAAAACTTCCCGGAGGATACCACCAGTCTGGAAAACTATCCCCATCGCCAGCATTACCGCAAGGGGCTGCCCCTGTTTATCAGCGAATTCGGCGGCATCAAGTGGGATACCAGCCGGGAACACGCCGATGCGTGGGGCTATGGTGACGGCCCGAAGACCATGGAGGAGTTCATTGAGCGCTACCGTGGCCTGACCGCCGCGCTGCTGAACCAGCCGTACATCATGGGCTTCTGCTACACCCAGCTCTACGATGTGGAGCAGGAGGTCAACGGCCTGTATGACTACGACCGGAACCTGAAATTTGACCCCGAGGTCATCCGCCAGATCACGGCGGCCCCCGCCGCCATCGAGCAGGACTGAAAAAGCGTACCTGCCGCCGCCCCACAGCCGGTTCATGGGAAAGGAGATAGTATGAATTACAATCGATTTTTGGAGAATTCCTGCCGCAGTGATGTGATCGGCCGCAATATCTACACCATGGGTCGTCAACGAATCTATGACTACAAGAAGGAAATGGCGGTGCTTCCCACGGAAAACTGGGATCCGCCGGCTCCGGGCTTGCCCGGCATCATCGCCATCGGGCACCAGATCGATGTGACGGATGTGCTGACCCTGCAAATCACCATGAACGGAAAAGCCCAGTGCCTTACGCCGGTTCGCAACCGGTGGACACCGGCGTGGATGGAAACCTATTACCGCAGCGCCGTGGAGGAGGAATATTATCCAAAATCCGGCACATTGTGCGTGAAGGAGACAAAATGCTTTCTGGAGGGAGATGCCTTTCTTGGAGAGCTGGAGCTGTTCAATGACCGGCGGGAGCCGGTAGAGGTGGAGATTTCCCTGCGGGTGCCCTTTGCGGCGCTGGAACCCGGCTGTTATCGGGTGGAGGCAAAAATTCTGCCCGGCAGTCTGGGGCGGGAGTACCGCCTGACCGGGTTCGCGGCGGCCACGGTGGCGGGCGGCGGCAGCGTGGCGCGCAAAACCATCGCCCCCAACGGCCATGTGACACTGCGCTACGGCTTTGCCTTCGATCCGGCGGGGGCGGAGAAGGCCCTGCGCCGGGTGGAGGCGGCGCTGGAAACGGCGCAGCCCTTCCGGCAGGCGCAGGAGCGCTTCAATAACTGGATGGAGCGCAACGTGCCCACGCTGCAAACCGATGACGCGGATGTGCTGAAAATCTATTATTATCGGTATTTCGTGATCTATCGGGGCATCCACACACCGAAAAATCTCATTGCGGATCACGATTTCGCGGATGAATGCGTGTATGAGTCGCCTTTTGGCTACTGGTTCGGCGCGCCGGTGGGGCTGTCCGTGCCCTTGCAGGTGGAGGAAATGAAGTGGATGAAGCAGCCCCGGGCTGCCTATTCCCAGCTGCGCAACTGGAAAAACGATGCCGGAAACAGCCGCGGTTACATTCAGGCCACGCCCATGGCGGTATGGAATCTGTATAGCGTCCGGGGCGATCGGCAGCTGCTGGAGGAAATGTATGACTCCTGCCGCGGCTATGCCCTGTGGAAATGCGACAGCGAGGATCCCGGCAAACTGCCGGTGCAGACCGGAAGCTGGGGTACCGGAGCGGAATACCAGCCCTCTTTCTACCAGTTCACCCAACCGCCCTACGACTGGCGGCACGACAATGAGATGGCATGGCAGGGCTATCCCCATGCCAAGCTGCACCGGGTGGACGAATGTGTGCTGCATGCGGCAAATCTGATCGCCTGCGCCCGCATGGCCCGGGTGCTGGGCCGGGAGGAAGACCGGCAGCTGCTGGAAAACTACGGGGAACAGACACTGGAGCGGCTGCGGCAGCTGTGCTGGAATGAAGAGAAGCAGTTTTTCTTTGATTGCGACCCGGAAACGCTGCGCCAGTGCGATGCAAGCAAGTGCTATGATGGGTTCTTCCCCCTGCTCTGGAAGCTCTGCGGGAAGCAGTATTACGGAATTTTGGAGCATCTGCAGCCCGGTGGCCCCTTTACCGCCGATTTTCCCGTGGCCTCCGTGGACAGGGAGAGCCCCATGTACTGGTTTGACAACTGCATCGCCGGGCCTGCAGCTTCGTCCGAGCGGGAGCCTCACTACTATGACTGCTGCTGGAACGGCCCCACATGGCCCTTTGCCACCTCCTTTGTGCTGGAAGCGCTGGGGGGCGCGGCAGAGGAGGACGAAAAGTGGCAATCGCTGTGGCTGAGCCTGTTCGACCGCTATACTCAGCTGCATTTTGCCTATGGCGACCGGAGCCTGCCCCGGATCGCGGAGCATTACCGCTCCACCGATGGGGCCAGCTTTTCGCCCTATCATGAGTATTTCCATTCCACATGGATTTCCCTGTTCATGCGCTACTGGGCCGGAATCCGGGTGGAAGACGGCAAGGTACATTTCGAGCCTATGACACGGGAACCCTTCTCTCTGGAGGATGTCCGGATTCTGGGCGAGCGGTATTGCCTGCGCCAGTATCTGGAGGACGGAAAGATTTGCAAAGAGGTGAAAAAGCTGTGAGAAAGTGGATGATCCCTGCAATGGCCGCCCTGCTTCTGCTGACCGGGTGTACGGGGCAGGGGAGCGATCTCACCACCGCCGCAACAAAGCCGACCGAAGGGGAGAACATCCTGTTGCAATGGGAGCAGGGGGAACTGATCGATACCGGTATTTATAGCGGCTACCCCAGACTCTATACTCTGCACGATGGCACGCTGCTGCTGGGCTATGACGGAATGTTCGTCTCCCGCAGCACCGATGACGGTCTGACCTGGACACCCGGGGTGCACGCCAGCGGCGAGCATCCCGGCACGGCCAACGCGGCCTTCTTCCAGACGGAGGATGGCACGCTCTATCTGGGCTTCCGCTCCACGGAGCATCGGGAGGATGGCAGCTTCTATTCCTCCATTCAGGTCAGCGCCAGTACCGATGGGGGCCTGACATGGGCCCATCATTCCACGGTCTATGAAAATGTAGAGCCGGACGGTGCGTTCAGAGGTGTTTGGGAACCCCATTTTGGCATGATGAACGGGTATTTGACCTGTTTTTACGCCAATGACAGCACCAATGTTACCAGCCAGCAGAACATTGAATATCAGCAGTGGGATCCGGAGGCGGGCGTGTGGACAAACCGCACCGTTGCCAGTGTGGGCCGGCTTCATGGTTCCCGGGATGGTATGCCCGTCTGGCAACAGCTGTCTACGGGCGAATATGTCTGCGTCATGGAGGCGTTTAACAAATCCGATGACAACCGATTCTGCATTCAGCTGATCTGGTCGGAGGATGGAAAGAACTGGTCTAAGCCGGTGACGGTGATGCAGGCCACAAAAAAAGGCACCGCCTGCGCGGCACCGTATATCGTGGAGTTGCCCACGGGGCAGATCGTCATCAGTTGCCAGACCAACGAGCTGACGGGCGGGGAGGTCTACTGCCCGGCCACGGTGATCTCGGACGGGACATCGGTCAGACAGTTGACGCAGCAGAATTTTTCTGACCACGCATATCCGATTTTCGACACGACCCCTGCCGTAAGCGGCCTTTGGAACGGAATGCACCTGCATGGTGGCTACCTGTTTTTCTGTACCGGCTCCGCAGACCGTGGCATCCGCCTCAATCGCATACCGATACAGTAGCCGCTGCGGCAGTAGTTTGCGTGTCATTGCGAAGCGGCGTAGCCGCTCAGTGTGTCAAAAAAATACCGTCCCTTGGCTCCCCCTGTGGGGGAGCTGGCCGAAATCTTTGATTTCGGCCTGAGAGGGCCCTCTCCGTCACGGCAAATGCCGTGACACCTCTCCCATTGGGAGAGGCAAGTCATTCACCGGCGCAAAAACGACGGTTTTTTGACAGCCTCAAGCGGCGTAGCCGCCGTGGCAATCCCCCGGTTAGAAGTAACATCCCCCCGTCCTTCCAACAACCCGGAAGAACAGGGGGATTGCCATACCAAGACCTCGCGGTCATTGCGAGGAGGCCATAGGCCGACGTGGCAATCCCCCCGGTAGACGTACAATCTCCGTTATCCGACAGATCGGAAAATCGGGGGGATTGCCACACCAGTGCTGCGGCACTGGTTCGCAATGACACTTCTTTTTTGTACCTAACCGTAGGGGCCGATTGAGGCACATCGGCCAGTTTGCACCCGGTTCGATATCACACCGTAGGGGGCGGCATCCCTGACGCCCCCTTTTCCACGGTATCTGCCGCCCTCTGCAATGGTTGATCGGAATAATTGCGGAGCTTTCAATTTTTCGCCAATTGTCGCCATTTTATTCGATTTCCTGCAGAATTCGCACCTGATAGGGGGCAAATTCCGCGGTTTCTTCCAGCCGTTCACCGGTCAGCAGGTCGATGTGGGGCCGGCCCAGTCGCATGGTGCCCGGTTTCCCATCGTATTCGGCGGCGGAAATGCCCCGTGCATGGGGCCCGGCCCGCCGGGCGGCGGCAATTTTTCCGGTGATGGCGAAGGCTGGAATGCTTACTTCCACCAGCAGACTTCCAATCAGGCGGGTCATATCGGCCCCTCTTGGCAGGGTGCCGAGGGTGATGATCTTTCCTTTTCCCAGCTTCGTCTCGAAAATCAGCGCCTTGCCCGCAAGGGCGGAGTATCCGCCGGTCACACGCGCCAGAACCCGGGCATTTTCGGGCACATCGAACAGCTGTAGCCATGTGTCGGTGGCAAGGGACGCCCCATCCTCCCACGCGCAGGAAAGGTGGTCATAGGTATCCGGAACCTGATAGACCATGGTGGTACCGGTCAGCTTTTCCAGAATGCCGGTTTCCCGGTCTATATAGTGGGCACCGATGGCGTTGCGGATATCCGTCATGGGCCCGGCGACCCAGACCCCGCCGCCGCGCACCCAGTTTTCAATCCGCTGTTGCAGATCCCCGTCCTCCATGGTCAGCATGAAGGGGGTGAACAGCAGCCGGTATCGGGACAGTTCCCGGCTCGGCGGGATGATGTCACAGCGCAGTCCGGCCTCGGTCACCGGCTCATAAAAGCGGTACAGCCGCTTGGTGTAGGCCGTTTCCCACTGGTGAGAGCCTTCCTCCCACACCACCTCCTGCTGCTTCATCAGATAATCGCAGGTGGAGGATACCATCATCGCGGCATCGGTGGTCACTTTCGTATCCGTCAGGAAATCGCCGCACCGCCGGAATTCTTCCGCCAGCGCCTGTACCTCGTGAAAAATGTGCATCGGTCGGCCGGAGGCGTACAGCACTGCGCCATGCATCAGCTCGTGACCGGCCCAGTGCTGCCGCCAGAGCCAGTAGAAATTGGCTTCCGCCCCCAGCACGATGGGCAGCCAGGAATTTGCCTTGCAGAAGCCCTCCCGGCGGAAGTTGCTGGGGGTAGAGGTGCTTCCGTTCCAGCAGGTGGCCGTCTCCGTGACCCAGAAGGGGCGGTCTTTCAGACCGCGCATATAGTCAAACCAGAAAATCTCCCGTTTCAGGCTGCTCTCGTCATCATAATGATTGTATTGCACAACATCCAGAAACGCGGTGGTTTTCTCATAGTCCTGATTGAATACCGGCATCATATCCGTGCCCACCGGCGCATGGGTGTAGCAGTGCAGCACATCTGCCTGCAAGCGGATAAATTCCACATGGGAGTCTGCGTGGAAAGTGGCCCATTCGAATTTCAGATGGGGCGAATGCCATGTGTGGGGCTTCGGCTGGGGAATCTGGTCGAAGGAGTCATAGGCCTGACTGAACAGATCCAGATTCCACGCTTTGTTCAGAGCCTCAATGCTGCCGTAGCGCCTGCGCAGGTGGGCTTTGAATTTTTCCACGCAGTGGGGGCAGAAACAGCCGTAATCAAAAGCAGCGATCTCATTGTCAATCTGCCAGCCGATCACATTGGGGTGGGAGCCGAACGCCTGCGCCATTTTCTCCGCAATGCGCACGCAGTGCTGCCGATAGGTGGGATTGTTGGAGCAGCAGTGCCGGCGGCCACCGTGGTCATGCCGCAGCCCGACATCATCGAGGAGCCGCATTTCCGGGTCCAGCTCCTCCAGCCAGATGGGCGGCGTTGCGGAGGGCGTGCCGAGAATGACGGCGATCCCGGCCTGTTGCAGCTGCTCGATCACATCGTGCAGCCATTCAAAGTGATATTCGCCGTTTTTCGGCTCCATTTTGTGCCAGGCAAATTCACCGATCCGGACGGCGTGAATGCCGGCCTGCTTCATTTTTTCGATATCTGCGGGGATTTGATCATCGGGCCAGGCCTCCGGGTAGTAGGCCGCACCCAGCATGGGCAGCTGCTGCATGAACTGTGTCCTCCTTATCCTCTGTGTCTTTCAAGGGTTACAACTACCGTATCTTTTGCCCATGCAGCGGCAGGACAATGTGTTACAGCTACAACTCGCCACCCTTGCTTTGCCATCGCATTCATCTCATTTTCTGCGTCTTTCACCTTGTATATTTCTACTTTATATTCGTACATACAATTACACTCCCTGCGAAACGTCGATATTCTTATCATACCACACAAAAGAAAAAGGGTAAAGAGAAACTTCTTCACGCCTATCAAAAAAGGCCTTGGCTTTCCGGCGGGATACTGCTATACTATGGATAGAAAACGCGATTTTACGGAGGTTTTTATGATGCTGCGAAAAATGACCGCACTGCTGCTTCTGCCGGTTCTGCTATCGGGCTGCGCCGGTACGGAACCCACAATAGGGGACACCACGGTGCAGACACAACCTGTCCAGACCCAGCCGGATCCGCTGCTGGAGAAGGCAATTCTCAATCCCGGAAACTGCGCCCGGCTGCAGGAGAAAATCCGTGCGGCGCAAAACGGGCAGGATATCACCATCGCCTATATCGGCGGCTCCATTACCGAGGGGCTGGATGTCAAAGCGGCGGAGCGGTATGTCACATACAGCGCCATGGAATTTGAGAAAAACTACTGTAACGGCGGCAAAGTCACCTGCATCAATGCCGGCCTGAGCGGCACGCCCTCCAATTTGGGGGTGCTGCGGTTGCAGCGGGATGTGCTGGATCATCGGCCGGATATCGTGTTTGTGGAGTTTGCCGTCAACGACAGTCAGGACTCCCATGAAAAACAGTGCTTCGAATCCATGATCCGCACCATTTTGACCTAGGATAACGCCCCGGCGGTGGTGCTGATTTTCAACCGGACGCAGGACGGCTACTCCTGCCAGAGTGTGATGGGCATGACGGGGCTGCAGTACGGCCTGCCCATGATCAGTGTCCGGGATGCCATCACATGGCTGATGGAGCAGGGGCAGCTGCAATGGCGGGATTTTTCCAATGACACAGTGCATCCCAATGCCTATGGCCACCGGCTGACGGCGGATTTTATCGCTTATCTGTTCCGGCTGGCGGCGGAAGGAACGTGGGAGCCTTATTCCGTGCCCGACACAAAGGCGTCCAAAGCGCCCTTTGTCAATGCGGTGATGATCACACCGCAGGAGGAAGATACCGGCGCGCTGACGATAACCGATCTGGGGGATTTTTCCGTTTACTGGGGAAATCGCACCGGCTTTACCCACCAGTGGCGGGCAAACGGCCCCAAAGCGCTGCGCTTTACAGTGGAGGCCAACGCGGTATTTCTGATTTATAACCGCAATAAGACCGCAAATATGGGCGAAATGGATATCTACATCAACGGAGAAAAGGCCATGACCATCAACACCTGCGACAGCGACGGCTGGGGCGATCCGTGGACACGGCTGCTGGTCAAATCCAAAACGGTGGAAACCTATGAAATCGAAATCCGCCCGGCAGAAGGCAGCGAATCAAAAAGACTGGACATTTTCGGCATCGCCTACACCCAAAACCAGACCTGACACGCGGAAATTCCAGGGCAGGGCAAAAGAAAACCCGCTGCAAACCATCAAAAATGACTTGCAGCGGTGTCTATGGCACCCCAGAGAGGACTCTAACCTCCGACCTATCGCTTAGGAGAAGCCCCCGGACACATTTATGAAGTGTCCCCCAAACCCTCTAAAACCCTTTAAAATCAAGGCTTTTTCGGCATTTGATGTTGCTGTTTTCTTCTCCGTTTCTTGCTAATATTTCTTCGTTTTTTACCCTCATATTAG
>CAYSJX010000025.1:0-16648 GCA_964431445.1 uncultured Oscillospiraceae bacterium
GGCACCTCCAAGCGCAAGCTCAGCAAGCGCAAGGATCCGGAACTGGCGCTGACCTACTACAAGGCTGAGGGCTTCCCCATCGCCGCCGTGCGGGAATATATCATGACCATCCTTAACTCCAATTTTGAGGACTGGCGCCGCGCCAATCCCGACGCGGATATCGACGCTTTCAAATTCAGCCCCAAAAAGCTGAACCCCGCCGGGAGTCTGTTTGACTATGCCAAGCTGGTGGATGTGTCGAAAAATGTCATTTCCCGCATGTCCGCGCAGGAGGTTTACACCCAGCTGACGGACTGGGCCGCGGAATTTGACCCCGATTTTGCCGCACAGCTGACCCTGGATCCGGCCTACACCCAGTCCATTCTGGCCATCGGCCGGGGTGGCAAAAAGCCCCGCAAGGATCTGGCCGTGTGGAAAGATGCGAAGCCCTACATGGGATTCTTCTTTGACACCTATCTGCAGCAGCCCCAGTTCGACCCGAAATTCAGAAACGATCTGATCGCCTCGGTGCTGGAGCGGTTCCTCGCCGTCTATGACCCGGCGGACGACTCCGGCGCGTGGTTTGAAAAAGTCAAGGCCATCACCGAGCAGGTCGGCTTCACCTGCGACATGAAGGCGTATAAAGCTGACCCCAATGCCTTCCCCGGCACGGTGGCCGATGTGTCCACCTTCATCCGTCAGGCCGTGACCGGGCAGGTCAACTCGCCGGATCTTTACACCGTGATGCAAATTCTCGGCCGTGAGCGCAGCATCGCCCGGATTGAAGCCGTGCTGGCCACTCTCAGGTGACAGCCATGCGATATGAAGCGGTTCTTTTCGATATGGACGGCGTGCTGATTCAGTCGGAACAGCTGATGCGTTCATGCGCCATACAGGCGCTGGCGGATTACGGTGTCCACGCCCGGCACGAAGATTTTATGGAATTCACCGGTATGGGTGAAGACCGTTTTGTCGGCGGTGTGGCGGAAAAATACGGACTTCCCTACCGGACGGAAATGAAAAATCTGGCCTATGATTACTACGACCGGCGTGTTGCCCGGGAGGCCAGCATTCCCGCCGGTGTCGGGCAGATGCTGCACACTCTCCATGACCGGGGTCTGGTGCTGGCCGTCTGCTCTGCCGCCGACCTGCGCAAGGTGCGCTACAATCTGCGGGCCATCGGTGTGGAGGAATCGCTGTTCGCCGCACTGGTCACCGGCTCCGATGTGGAACGGAAAAAGCCCTTCCCGGATATCTATCTGGAGGGAGCCCGCCGAGTCTGCACCGCGCCGGAGCGGTGCCTGGTGGTAGAGGATGCCATCAGCGGCATTCAGGCCGCCCACGCAGCGGGGATGGATGCCGTGGCCGTCACCACCACCTTCAACGCTGAGCAGCTTCGCCGGCAGGCACAGCCGGATTACATTCTGGAGCGGATTGACCTTCTTTCCGACCTTTTGAAGCCGTAACACCAACACAAAACAGCAGCCCCTGTCCGCGTCACTACAAGCGCAGACAGGGGCTGATTTTTACTTTTTATCCCGCTTCCGACAAAGATAAATATCCAGCTTATCCTTCATATTATCCGGCATTTCGCGGGCCACCGGGCATTTGACTGCATCCGCCATCCGGCGGGCGAAGGCAATAATCAGCTCGATATCGTTCTGCATCCGCTCGCCGCTCATGAGCGCAGCCGTATCATAGCTGTTGTGGATGGTGCCGGTGCTGGGCGGCGCAATGCGGGCAAAAGACACCGCAGGAATTCCACGGTCAGCAAAGGGGGTGGAGTCACTGGAATACACATCCTGATAGGCGCTGATGGCCGTGCCGATCTCCTGCGCGAAATATCCGATATAATGCACCAGCTTTTCCTCCGATGTGCAGCAGGCGATCATCTTGCCCATGATGCAGCCGATCATATCCAGATTGATATTCAGCACCACATCCTTCAGCTCCGCCTCGTGGGCGGCGCAGTAGGCTTTGGCGCCCAGCAGGCCCCGCTCCTCGCTGCCGCACCAGATCATGCGGATGCCATAGCTGTGGGGATGGGCGGCAAAATATTCCGCAATGCCCAGCAGGCCCACGGAGCCGGACATATTATCATACGCCCCCTGAGAAAGGGAGGTAGAGTCATAGTGGGCGGTGAAAACGATGGTCTCCGGCCGCTGTCCCGGCAGATCCAGCACAACATTGTGGGACTCGCCCACATATTCCTCCTGCCGCAGGCAGATCTTTGCGCGCTGGGCGTTGCGGCTGACGAGCATGACCGCATCCTTGGCGTTAATATTGACACCGGGCAGTTTGTTGCCCTGGTGCACCTGCTCGCGCAGCTCCCGCTGGTCGATATCCCGGTCGGCATAGTTGACATTGCCGTCATAGGTGATAAAGCCCAACGCACCGTTCTCCCGCAGATCCTGATACATCCAGTAGCCGAGATACCCATCGATCAGCACGATTTTTCCCTTGCACTGCGCCAGATTCAGGGGGTCATTGGAGGTCAAATAGTAAAGCGGTGCCTCCACCTCGGCACTGCCGGCATTGAGATAACCCTTACAGGGCACGCAAACACCGTCCACCGTCAGCTCCGCCTGCTGCATGTTGGCCATCTGCACGGCAAAAGGTTCCAGCCGGGCTTCCAGCCCCATGTGGGCACACTGTTCCTGCAAATACCGGGCGCAGCGCAGCTCCTGCTCACTGCCGCCCATGCGGATATAAGCGGTATCCGCAAAGATATCCATGATTTTACTCGGTTGCATAGATGGTTCCTCCTTCGATCATGCCGCCGGACAGGGCCCGACAGATTTCTGCCATTGTATCACAGGATAAACACTTTTGCAAGCAAAACATGGACATTTGACATCAGCCCATCAACAGCCAGCCGCCACAGCACAGACAGGCCACCGCCGCGGCCACACACAGGGCGATCTGGCGCATCTGCTCCGGGTCGCACAGCTCCGGGATGAAGCTGTTGGCCGGATCGGAACTCTGATAGGCAATGCGCACGGTGCCGGGCAGCCGATCGGCGTTGGCGTAAATGCCGCCCTTGCGGACATACTCCTGCCCGTTGACCCGGTAGGTGTAGACATAGCCCGTCCAGCGCAGCTCATACCAGCGCTGCCGGTCATACCAACGGCGGCGCACGGAATGATTGGTCAACACCGCCGTGGCCAGGCAAACATTGCCCGCCCGGTAGCCCTGCATCACATACAGGCATTGCAGCGCATACACCACGCAGGCGAATGCGACAATCAGCATCGTTCCCCCAAACACAATACGCATGGCTTGTTCCTCCGTTATCGTCCTTTTGTTCGATAGCAGCATAATAGCACATCCGTTCGTGATTGTCAAGCATTTTTCGCATATTTGTTCGAAAAAAGTTTGCAGCGCAGGACGGTACTTGTACGAAAAATATCATTGTCCACCAGCACACATTTAAGAAGTGTCATAGGGAACCAGTCCGCAGACTGGTATGGCAATCCCCCCGGTCTTCCGGGTTGTTGGAAGATCGGGGGGATTGTACGTCTATCCGGGAAATTGCCACGCCGGTAATGCTTTTTTCTCAAACCGGCTTGGCGATGTAGATTTTGGGGTAATTCTCCCGCAACATACCGCAGATGACCGCGGCATACTCGAAGCTTTCCACAATGGCGAACACGGCGGATCCGGAACCGGTCATCTGGTAGCCGACGGCGCCGTAGCTGTTGAAAATGGACTTGATATAGTTCAGCTCCGCATGCTCCGCTGTCACCACCGTGTCGAAAACATTGCACAGATTGTCGCACACGCCGCCAAGATCCCCGGCCAGCAGTGCCCGCTCCATGGCACGGTGATCCGGCTGAAGGGGAACGGCCTTGCCATCGATGGCACGGTAAAGCTCCGGCGTGGAGACGGAAAATTCCGGCTTGCACACCACAAACACGCAATCCGGCATGGCAGGCAGCGGCCGCAGCCGTTCGCCCCGACCTTCGGCCATGGCGGTTCCGCACAGCACACAGAAAGGAACGTCCGACCCGATCTGCGATCCCAGCTCCGCCAGGGCCGGAAGCGAAAAGGGCGCGTCATAATGCCGGTTCAGGGCCCGCAGCACGGCAGCTCCATCGGCGCTGCCGCCGCCCAGCCCCGCCTGTGCCGGGATGCGCTTGGTAATGTGGATGTTCAGGCCGTTGGGGTCATGGCCGGTGGTGTCAAAAAACAGCTTCGCCGCCTTCCACGCCAGATTTGTCTCGTCCGTGGGGATCTCCGGGTCATCGCAGAAGAGGTGCCAGCCCTCCCCCGTGTCCAGCTCCAGCCGGATGTCATCCCGCAGAGAAATGGCCTGCATGACGGAGCGGATATCGTGATAGCCGTCCGGCCGCTTGCCCAGAACCTCCAGGGTCAGATTCAGTTTCGCGTATGCGCCTTCATATAGGGTAATCATCGAATTTTTCTTCCTTCCAGATAATATCGCTTCTCCCGGGCGTGCCCCATGGAGAAGGTTTTTCGGGGCAGCACCCCCCCGGCGATCACGCCGCGGAACAGGGAATGCTTCTCCATGGGTGGCAGGAGAAAGCCCACCGCATCCTGCTGCCGTGCCAGCTGCCGCAGCTCCTGCTCGCCGTGGATATAGTCGATGGAGCCGCCGTTTTCCGCCAGCCAGCCATCGAGGAACTGCTGCAGCACCGCCACGGCCATCTCTCCCCTGCTCCTGTCCAGCAGCAGTTCCTGCTGCCCTTCCGGCAGCAGAACCGTCACGGGATAGCCGCCGGGGGCGCAAAGCTCCCGCAAGTCCCGCAGCAGCCGTTCCGGCTGTACATGCTTCACGATCCGGTGGATCGGCTCGAAAACCTGCGCTTCGTCATGGATGTTTTCCAGCTCCACCAGTGCATAGCGGGCCGGGCACGGGCCCTGCGCCGCCGCAGGTTCCCGCTGCAGCAGCTGTTCATAGCAGCTTTTTGCGGTGGCCAGAGAATGGTTCCCGTCCCCCACCGCCAGCACCACCGGTGCGCCGGAAAGATCGGCGTATTTTTCCGGAACGGAGGCGGCAAAGCGGGCGAAGCGCTCGTCAAAGGCCTGTGCCGTTTCGCCGCTGACCAGCCAGCCGGTGATATGTCCGCCTCCGGCCATCAGGTCAAAATCATAGAGCTTCGGCAGGGTGTCCCGGCAGGCGGTGATGGGCTCAATCAGGGTCTTCTGCGCGTCATCGCACAGCATCAGCACATGGGGGAATTCCAGCACCGCATCCCGGCGAACCCGCTGCCGGGGCGGGATACGCTCGAGAACCGTCTGCTCCGTGGCACGGATGGGCGAAACGGAGCCGGGGCGATAATCATACGCCTGCAGATCCACCGCGCCGATCAGGCCCGGCCGCACACTGCCGTTGAGCAGCTGCCGCTCCACATAAATATAGCAGTTTTCAAAGGTCCGGAACACGCCGCCATCCAGATATGCGGCCATGGCAGCATTGATGGCGGATATTTTCCGCTCCTCATCGGGGGCTCCCAGCTCCGCCTCCGGCAGAATCATATGCAGGGTAGACGGCTCCTCCCCCACCTGCTGCCGGACATCCTGCCAGTAGTCCCCATCGGAGGTAAACTGGTCGCAGGCGATCACGGCCCATTTTTCCAGGGCGGCCTGCCGGGGCAGCAGAATATCGGCACGATTAAAAATTGGCATAGGCTGAATTTCCTTTCTGTTCTTTCACGGCATAACCGTGGCGCTTATGGGCATACTAGCAGCATCCACAACGAAAACCGGGGGTAATAATATGGATGTTCTGGCATTGATTCTGTCTGTCATCGGCTGTATCAACTGGGCACTGGTGGGGCTTTTTTCCTTTGATCTGGTGGCGTGGCTGTTCGGCGCCGGTGCCCTGCTCAGCCGCATTGTCTACACCGTGATCGGTCTTGCGGGGATCTGGTGCATTTCCTTCTTCTTCCGCAGAAGCAGGCTGTGCGGCAATGACTGACGAAAAGCGGCAGTTCCGAACCGGAGCTGCCGCTTATCCTTTCTTACTCGGCTGCCTTGACGCGGACAATGCAGGTGTAGGTCACGCCCTCATAATCGCACATCACACGGACATAATACACACCCTTACCGGTCACGGCCGTACCGGTCACACGGGCACCGGTGCCCTTGGAGGTATCGATGGTCACATAACCGTCCATGCTCAGATACCACACGAGGTCGGAAACCGGCGCGCCGGTCTCGGTGTTGAGCAGCTGAATGGTGTGCCGCTCACCGACCTTGATGGTGATATCGGTATAGTTCAGCTTGTAATTGCTTGCTACCGGAACCTCTACCTTGGGGCAGCGCACAATGCACTTGACGGTCTGGGCCCCGTACTGAGCGGTGATGGTGACCGTACCCTTGCCGAGGATTTTGATCTTGCCGGTGGCATCCACACTGACGATATCCGGGTCAGAGCTGGTGAAGGTGATCTTGGAAGCGTCAATGCTGCCATTATACAGCTGGAATTCCTCGCCGTAGGTGTCGAAGGTGGCATCGTCTCTTGTCAGCTCCAGCTTGCCCTCGGGCTCCGTGGGAGGCACGGAGGGATCCGGCACGGAAGGCTCTGCCACCGTGCATTGCAGCACCAGCTCGGCCGTCTGCTCGCCGCAGGTGACGGTGATGGTCACCTCGCCGTCGGCCAGAACCGTCAGCATTCCCTTCTCGTCCACCTGTGCAATGGCGGGGTCACTGGAAATATAGGTCACTTCATCCGTTGTGGTAGTGGGATTGAACGCAAAATCCAGCTGCACGGGCGTGCCCTCGTACTGCACATGCTCCAGTTCCGGCGCAACAATGCCCATACACGGGATGCGCACGCCGCCGACGGTATCGCCGGTGCTGCTTGCGGGCGGTGTCGTCCCGCTGGGCATCCACTGGCGGAAATTGCGCACGATATACACGCCCACAAAAATCACAGCCACCAGCAAAATCAGCACGATCAGCAGCAAAATCAGATTGGTGCTGCGGGCGGAGTTATCACTGCCGGCAGTGTTCCGCTCCTGCGGCTGCGCCGGTCTGGCCCGTCTGACAGGCTGTTTCTCGGGCTGCTCCGGCTGTTCCTGCTTTTCAGCGGCGGTGCTGCGGGGCTGAACCGGCAGCTCCGGCATGGACGGGGCCGCCTCCTGCGCGGTGCGCTCGGCACTGCGGCGGGACAGCTCTTTACCGCTGTTGTACTTTTTCACATTGCTCCGGGAGAAACGCCCGCCCTTGACATAGGTGTAGCCGCTGTCCGTGTCCAGTGTCTGCTCCGGACTGGGGGTGGTGGCCGTTGTATCGCGCCGGGCCGTGCCGCAGATGGGGCACTGGGACGCTGTATCGGAATATGCGCTGCCGCATACATCACAAATGATCTTGCTCATGGTCTCCTCCGTTCCGGCGCGAAGGCGCGCCAAATTCGTACCTCTATTATAACATTGTTTTCCCGAAAACTCAACCGCAAATCACAGAAATTTTATGTAAATTCACTTTTTCCCGCCCGGCCGGTAAAAATGCGCCGCCGCGAAGGGGCTTTCCCTGTAAAATAATGTCAAAACCGGCAGCAGCGGCACGGATTTATGTTGCATTTTCCCGCAAAATCCGCTATGATGTTGGTATTCGTACAAGGAGGCGATAATTTGCCTGAATTTCCCGAGCTGAAATCCCTCAGCCCCATCACGGACGGTCTGGTGACCGGCCAGTGCTTTTCCTGGCACGATGGCGTAGCCTGCTATCCCGCCATCGATGAGGCCACGGGAGACAAGTATATCATCAAAGTTATTCGTATTCCCGCTTCCCCCGCCCAGACAAAGGCGCTGGAGCTGACCGGTGCCATTGAAAAGCCGGAAGATGCCCTCTCCTACTATCAGGATCTGGCGCAGGACGTGGTATGGGAGGCGCAGCTGCTGCAAAAGCTTTCCCAGGGTCCCGGCTTTGTGGGCTGTGAGCAGGTGCAGTGCGATGTGACCGAAGACGGAACCGGATACGAAGTCTATATCCGCTCGCCCTACCGCCCGGCGCTGGATCGGCAGTTGGGCAGCGGTGACCTGTCCCGGGCGACCGCCCTGCGGCTGGGGCTGGAGCTGTGCGACGCACTGACCGCCTGCCGGCAGGCCGGGTATCTCTACATCGATCTGAAGCCGGAGAACATTGTGCAGGTACCGGAGGAGGGCTTCTGCATTGCCGATGTGGGCTTTATCCGCCTGCAGGGGCTGAAATTCGCCACCCTGCCGGACAAATACCGCAGTGCCTACACCGCGCCGGAAATGGCCGATTGTCTGGCCACCTGCGGTGAAACGCTGGATGTTTACGCCCTTGGACTGGTGCTGTATCAGCTGTTTAACGGCGGAAGCCTGCCTCAGGATGCCACCGTGCCGCCGCTGTATGCCGATTATGAGCTGGCACAGATCATCGCCACCGCCTGCGATGCCGACCCCGAAAAGCGCTGGCAGAGCCCGGATGCCATGCGTCAGGCTCTGCTGGAGTATATGCAACGCAATGTCACCGATGACGGCCCCATCATCCCGCCCCCCATTCCGGAACCGGAGGAGCAGCCGGAAAGCGTGGACGAGGTGGAGGAATTTCTGCCGGAAATGACCGAGCAGGAGCTGCGCGAAGCGCTGGAAGAAAAGCCCCGGTCGGAGCCGGAGGACGAAGAGCTGGCACAGATTGCCGCCCTGGCCGGTCAGCCCGAGCCCGTCTCCACGGAGGATCCGCAGGCCCCCGAAACCTCGGATGAGGAAATGGCCCGGATGCTGGCGCAGGCGGAGGAGCTGATGACGCTGGTTCCCCCCGAAGCCGTCACCGCAGCGGAAGCGGTGGAGGTTCCCATGCCCACGCCCCCCGCCCCGGAACCGGAACCCGAGCCCGAGCCTGTGCCCGAACCGGCGCAGGAGCAGCCCGCCGGTGAAGCTGCCGCCGAGCCCGAGACGGAGGCACAGCCGGAACCGGCCAAGCCCGTCCGCCGGAAGAAAAAGGGCTCCGGCAAGCGCCCCTGGGGCAAGCTTCTTGCGGTGCTGCTGAGTCTTCTGCTGCTGGTTGCCCTCACCTGTGGCGCTTACTACTATTATAATAATGAATATCTGCAATATGTGGATGCGCTCCATGTCACCGGCACGGACACCAGCGTGACCGTCCGGGTGGTATCCGATATCGAAGACGGGCTGCTGACTCTGACCTGCGCCGACAGCTATGGCAATATCCGCCACGGCGTGCCGGAAAACGGCATGGTCGTCTTCTCCGATCTGAGCCCCCAGACCCGCTATACCCTGTCGCTGCAAATCAGCGGCTTCCACAGTCTGCGGGGCGAGACCGGCACCTATTTTGTCACCGCCAGCCAGACAAAGATCCTGTCCATTCAGGCGGCGGTGGGGCCGACGGACGGTTCCGTTGTCCTCTCCTTTACCACCTCCGGCCCGGAGCCGGAATCCTGGCAGGTCATCGCCACCGCCGAAGGGCAGGAAACGGTGCGTCAGAGCTTTACCGGCAATTCCGTTACCATTTCCCAGCTCCATGTGGGCAGCGAATACACCTTCCTGCTGGAGCCGGAGGGACAGATGTATACCTCCGGCGAAACCGAGATCCGTTTCAAGGCAGTCAACATTGTCTACGCCACCAATGCCCGGATCGTTTCCTGCCGGGACGGACGGCTGGAGGTGGTCTGGGACGCGCCGGAGCAGGAGACCGTGGAATATTGGATCGTGCGCTGCTGTAACTCCGCCGGTTACGATGAAACCATTACCACCGGCGAAACCTCCTGCGCCTTCACCGGTCTTGACCATGGCTACGCCGCCACCGTGGAGATCACCGCCGCCGGTATGACCCGCAGTGTCAGCACCGGCATTGAGGCCGACCCCATCACGGTGCTGGGCTTCACCGCCGAAAGTCAGGACGGGGCCGGTGTCACCCTGCGCTGGGACTATGCGGGCCACGCGCCCGAGGGCGGCTGGACGCTGCAATGGACGGTCAACGGCACCGCCCAGCCCAATGTCAGCTGTGAAGACGCGCTGGCGCAGCTGCCCCTCTATGTCCCCGGCGGCACCTACAGCTTTACGGTGCTCGCAGCGGACGGCCGCCCGGTGCTGGACGGCAGCTACACCCTGCTGCTGCCCGAGGCGCAGCCGCTGGACAAATTCGGTCTGACCCAGCAGGATGTCTCCTGCCGCTTCTTCGCCGTGCCGGAGGAGCCGGATTACAACTGGAAGAAGCTGCCGGCGGATGCCTTCCGCGCCGATTTTGCCGCCGGAGAAGCCTTTGCCCTGCTCATTACCACCGCGAAGGAGCCCGAGCAGGTGCAGACCGGTGTGCGGGTCACCTGTCTGCTGACCGGTGCGGAAGGCAGTGTGATCCACTGCGACCAGCAGCTGACAGAAGCCTTCGACCTGTGGATGCAGGACGGCCATATCTACACCCCCACCGCGCCCACGGCGGCGGGAAGCTACCGGCTGAGCGTGTATCTGGACGGCATGCTGGTATGCGCTCTGGATTTTACCATCCGCTGATTGCAATTTTCTCGTATAGTTTGCGCCCCGGCGGCATAGATTATAGCTGTATCCAAATATACATGGAGGCAAGCTATGAACATGCATCGAAAGCGGGCGGCGGCCACACTGCTGCTGCTTGGTCTTCTGCTGGGGATCAAAAACGGGCGCATCGCCCTGTGGAAGCAGGACGATCCACAGCCGATACACATTTTTCCATGGTCAGCCGCGCTGCTGCCCACGCCCATCCGGCAGGCCCTGGAGCAGGGGCTGCATGTGGAGAGCGACTCCGATATTGGCCGTCTGCTACGGCAGCTGATTGCGTAAATTCCTCTTGATTTTCCGCCGCATTGATAGTACAATGGTGGCATCACCGAAACCGAAGGGAGTTTTTCCATGTCTGACAACTACGGCTCCGATTTTATCACCATCGCGGATGAAGACGGCACCGAATTCGAGCTGGAGGTTCTCTCCACACTGGAATACAACGGCTGCGAATATCTGGCGGTCATTCCGGCGGTGGATGCCGATGAAAAGGCCGATCTGGAAGTCAGCATCCTCAAATCCGTGGAGGAAGACGGCGAGAGCATCCTGTGCGCCATTGAAGACGACACGGAGCTGGAAACCGTGTACGGCCTCATCATGGAGCAGCTGTACGAAGAAGAGGACGCGGAAGATTGAAACATTTCCTGCCCGGTGCGTAATGTGTCCTTTTGGACCCACATTTTTAATTCGGGACGTTAGTTTCCTGCCCGGTTTGCAGACCTCCCGTTTACGCTTTGACGATAAATGGATGTTGGGAGCAGTAAAGGCCAGGAGCGGCAACCCACCTGCCTTTTTGTGCAGGTCATAATTGGACACATACGGCCATGGCGGGGTGCATGGGGAGCGATGGCTCCCCATGTTTTTATTCCCGGCACCGTCATATGTAAACTTTTTTCGTTTTTCCTGTTTTTTCGCATATTACCTCTTGCAAGAACCGGAAAAATCGTTTATAATGGCAGTTGTCTATGCGCAAACAACTTTGTGCAAACCATTTTAGCCCATAATTTGAGAGGAAATGATTAAAATGAGTGCATCCCAGCAGAAAAAGAACCGCCAGGTGCAAAAGGCGGCCTATATGACCGAGAGGCAGCGCAAAGAGGCGCAGGACGCCAAAAAGCTGAAGATCTATACCACCACTTTCTGGATCGTGCTTGCCCTGTGCGTTTGCATTGTTGTTTCCACCGTCCTGTCCACCCCGGTCAAGAATGTTCTGTACAAGAACACCACCGTTCTGACCGTTGGCGAGCATGAGATCACCGCGGCGGAATTCAACTACTTCTATATCGACGCCATCAACAACTTCACCAACGAGTACAGCAGCTACCTGTCTTACATGCTTGATGTCTCCAAGCCTCTGGACCGTCAGGTTTACGACAAGGAAACCGGTGCCACCTGGGCCGACTCCTTCGTCTCCTCCGCCCAGCAGGATGTGAAGAGCTACTATGCCCTGTATGATCTTGCCATGTCCAAGGACTATAAGCTGTCCGAGGATGACACCAAGTCCATCGAAGACGAGATCAGCATGCTGGAGCTGTACGCCCCCCTGTATGGCTATGAGAATGCCGACGCCTACCTGAAGGCAGTCTATGGCAACGGCTGCGGCGTGGACTCCTACCGCAACTACAAGACCGTCGCCGCCATTGCGAGGGGCTACTACAAGGAGTATTCCGACAGCTTGGACTATTCCGACGAAGATATCCGGAATTACGAATCCAAGGACAAGGGCGAACACTACCACGATTTCTCCTCTGTGACCTACGCCACCTACTACATGGCCTACACCAAGTGGACTCCCAGCAAGGATGCCGACGGCAAGGAACTGACCTACACCGATGAGCAGAAGGACGAAGCCCGTGCCAAGGCCAAGGCCGCCGCGGAAGCGCTGGCCGCCGGCAGCTACGAGGATCTGGACGCTTTCGACAAGGCTATCGCCGCGATGGAAGTCAACAAGGGCGCTACCACCGGTATCGTCTGCACCCGGCAGGAGGATCTGCTGAGCACCAAGGTCACCAACGAGGATATCCTCGAGTGGCTGCTGGAGGATGGCCGCAAGGAAGGCGACATGACCGTGATCGCCTACGAGACCGGCTCCGGTGACACCAAGGTCGTCAACGGCTACTATGTGGTTCGCTTCGGTGAACTGAACGAAAACAAGTTCCAGCTCAAGGACGTGCGTCACATTCTGATCGCGCCCGAGGGCGGCAAGTACAATTCCTCCACCGGCAAGACCACCTACACCGACGAAGAGAAGGCCGCCGCGCTGGCCAAGGCTGAAAAGCTGCTCAACGAGTGGAAGGCCGGCGATGCCACCGAGGACAGCTTCGCCGCACTGGTCAAGGACAACAGCGCCGACCCCGGCTCCAACGAAAAGGGCGGTCTGTACGAAGAGATCTACCCCAACCAGATGGTAGAGCATTTCAACGACTGGACTTATGACGAGAACCGCAAGAGCGGCGACACCGGCATTGTGGAAAGCGAAAGCGGCTATCACATCGTGTATTTCGTGGGTGACAATGAGATCACCTACCGGGATTTCATGATCCGCAACCAGCTCCAGAGCGAAGAGCTGGAAGAGTGGATGGAAGATCTGGTGGAAAATCTGGCCTACACCTTCAAGACTGACCGCTATGTCAACAAGGGTCTGATCCTCAGCTCCAGCACCTGATTCATGTATAAAACAGCCTCCTGCGGAGAAAACTTCCGCAGGAGGCGATTTTTATGTTTCAGCCGGGTCTTGGCCTGTGCGGCGCGGCCGCCGGAGCCGTCAATGGTCTGCTGGGGGCCGGTGGTGGCATGGTGCTGGTGCCGCTGCTGCAAAAAAGCGGCCGTTTGGAGCAGGGGCAGGTATTCCCTTCCTCCGTAGCCGTCATGCTGCCGCTGTGCGTTGTGTCCATTGTAACCACCGCCCTGCGGGAGCCCCTGCCGTGGGGGCCGGCCGTGCCGTATCTGCTGGGCAGCATCCCAGGCGGCGTGCTGGCCGGGGTTTTCGGGCGGCGCATCGGTGTTTTATGGCTGCACCGGGCGTTGGGGCTGGTGATCTTATGGGGCGGGGTGCGATATCTGTGGTAGCGTCCTTTCCCGTATCCATGGCGGTCGGTGCCGTGCTGGGGTTTCTGGCGGGGCTGGGGGTTGGCGGCGGCAGTCTGCTTATGCTGTGGTTGACCCTTGTGTGCGGCATGGAGCCGACGCAGGCCCGGTGTGTCAATCTGCTGTTCTTTCTGCCCTGCGCCGTGATTTCCAGCCTGTTTCGCCTGCGGCAGGGTGCGCTTCCCCTGAAAAAGCTGGGCAGCGCCATCGCGCTCGGATGTGTTGCAGCGGCTGCCGGCAGTTTCCTGTGCGCCAATCTCGATACCACGCTTCTTCGGAAACTTTTCGGCGCGCTGCTGCTGGTGACCGGTGTGCGGGAGCTGCTGTTTCGCCCCCGGTGAGCCTCAGGGGACTCGTTTGGAATTGAGATATCCCTCCAGAATCAGCGAGGCCGCCACGGCATCAACGGTGTTTTTCCGCTTCTTGCCGTGGTAATTGTGCTGGGAGAGGATATTGTGGGCCTCGACCGTTGTCCTGCGCTCGTCCCACATGGTCACGGGAAGGCCCGTTTCCTCCTGCAACTGCCGGGCAAACTCCCGGCACAGGGCCGCGCGGGGGCCCTCGGTGCCGTCCATATTCCGGGGCAGGCCCACCACGATCTGCCCCACCTCATTTTCCCGGGTCAGGCGCACCAGATCCGCCATCAGCTTCTCCCGGTTCCGGCTGGGCACCACGGCGGTGGAGCCCACCAGCGTACCCAGCAGATCGGAAAACGCGACACCGGTTCTGGCATCGCCATAGTCAATTCCCATAATTCGTTTCATTGCTTTCTCTCCTTCCATTGTCTGGCCTGTTGCAGCAGCTGGGGCGAAATGCGGCGTGACTCCGCCATTTTCCGGATGGTTTTTTGGTGGGTGAAGGCATCCAGCTTTCCCTCCCGCAAAATTTCCAGCACCTGCTGGGGGGCATGGACTGCCATTTCCGCCAGACACCAGGCCACCGCCATGCGTACATAGTAGCGTTCATCCCGGATGGCCGTCAGCTGCCGCGCTGTCCAGTCAGTCTCCCCCGGGGTCAGAAAATAATCCAGCAGCAGGATCACGCCGAAGCGCACCGTGTATTCCTCAGGCGCAGCCAGACACGCCAGTGCAAACCTGCGCACCTGCTCCAGCTCCTCCCTGCGGGGTTTCAGGGTCGGCACGATGCTGTCCGTCATGGCCCAGCTGTCCAGATGGGGCAAAAGCGTGTGAAGCGCCTGCACCTTCTGCCCGAAGGGCACCGGGGCATAGGCAACAGCCAGCCCCGTTACCAGCACCTGCTCATAGCTTTCAAAGCTTTCCGGCCGGAGCAGGCTCTGCCAGTCCTCCCGGGCGATTTGCCGGGCCAGCGCCCGAAGCGGCCCCATCCGGATGCCCAGAATGGGATAGTGGGTATCGGTGATCACCGCATGCTGATACGGCAGCACAGTCGTGTCCACCAGAGCGTTCAGGCGTTCACGCAGCCGGTCTGCTTTCATGGCTTTCGCCTCCTTTGTGCCATTATACACCGGCTGGGGGCAAAAGAAAAGCCCTTTTTCTTCCGCAAAAAAAGTTTGAAAACTCCGCTTTTTGGCAAAAAAGCAGTTGACTTTCCATCCCCCCTGTGATAGAATGACTCTACCTGTGAAAAAGGGCTTTTTTATTGCGCTCATTTTTCAGCTCCGGCGGTTGTAGTTGCCGCTCCCCAAAATCTTTCTGGGCGGAGTGATACAGGGAGGCAATTTTTAAGGAGGTGCCGATATGCGCGTTAAAGTCACTTTGAGATGCTCCGAGTGCAAGCAGAGAAACTACAACTCCATGAAGAACAAGAAGAATGACCCCGACCGTCTCGAAATGAAGAAGTACTGCAGATTCTGCAGGAAGCACACGATCCACAACGAGACGAAGTAAGGAGGGCTCATCATGGCAGAAGTCAAAAAGCAAAACTGGTTCGTTAGAGCCTGGGCCGCGATTTGCAAATACTTCCGTGAGCTGAGAAGCGAGCTGAAGAAGGTCGTGTGGCCCACCCCCAAGCAGGTCCTGAAAAACGCTCTGATCGTCGTTTGCTGTGTTCTGGTGGTCGGCGTGTTCATCTGGCTGTTTGACTTTGTGGCACAGGTTACGGTTAACGCCGTGATCGACCTTTTCAGATCTCTGATCGGGTAATCGCCATGGCAGGAACTGCAAAATGGTATGTAGTGCATACCTATTCCGGTTATGAAAACACCGTGAAGGCGACCATCGAAAAAACCGTGGAAAGCCGCCAGCTGCAGGATGTGATTCTGGATATCTCCATTCCCATGGAGACCGTTACGGAAATCACTGAAACCGGCGCTTCCAAGACCTACGACCGGAAGGTTTACCCCGGCTACGTGCTGGTCAAAATGGTTTACAGCGATGACACCTGGCATGTGATCCGGAATGTCCGTGGAGTGACCGGCTTTGTCGGAACCTCCAGCAACGACCCCACTCCCCTGACCGAAGAAGAAGTCTACGCTATGGGTGTTGAAAAGAAGCAGATCATCGTCAACTATGATGTGGGCGATCAGGTTCGCATTCTGGACGGCCCCCTGTCCGGATTTCTTGGCCGTGTGGAAAATGTTGAGGTCGATAAAAACCGCGTCAGCGTGGTTGTTTCCATGTTTGGCCGCGAGACCCCGGTCGAGTTTGAGCTCGATATGATCGAGGTCGTTTCCCAGTAAACGCATCGGGCTGAGCATTCAGCCGGAACGTGGGAGGGGCTTGCGCCCCGCAAAACATGCGCAATGCGCATCATTACCACATTATATTCAGGAGGTGCTTATCATGGCACAGAAAGTCACTGGCATTATCAAGCTTCAGATCAACGCCGCTAAGGCTACCGCTTCCCCCCCTGTCGGCCCCGCGCTGGGTCAGCACGGTGTCAACATCGCCGCTTTTATCAAGGAATTCAATGCCCGCACCAAGGATATGGAAGGCTACAAGATTCCTGTCGTCATCACGGTCTACGCTGACCGCAGCTTTACCTTCATCACCAAGACCCCCCCTACTCCTCTGCTGATCGAGAAGGCCATCGGCCTGTCCAAGGGCTCCGGTGTTCCCAACAAGCAGAAGGTCGGCACCATCACCCGGGCTCAGATCTCCGAGATCGCCAAGACCAAG
>CAYSJX010000026.1:0-16562 GCA_964431445.1 uncultured Oscillospiraceae bacterium
GCGAACCAGTGCGCACACTGGTGTGGCAATCCCCCCGTCCTTCCGGGCTGCCGGATGAATGGGGGGATTGTTCGTCTATCCGTTGAATTGCCACGTCGTCTGCGCCACTTCGCAATGACAGCATGGGGTGGTGCGGCACTCCCCCGGATGATTCCACCGGCCATCGTAGGGGGCGGCGCCCTCGACGCCCCGCCTGTTGGGTGACCGATCCGCCGGATGATTGCCGTAGGGGGCGGCCGGGGGAGGGCGTGTTTGTGTGGTGGACAGTTTTTTGGAAAATGGCCGGTTATTGTGGACATTTCGGGTGGTTCTGTCGGATTTTACTGAATTTTCGGCGCGGAAAAATTTTTAATTTTCCGTTGCAATCCTGCGAAAAATGTGCTATCATCAAATACAGATGATGCTGGCAGGCACTACAGCAGAGGTCTGACCGGCAGGTTAGGAGGATACAAAATGAAAAAAGTATTAGGCTTGTTCCTGGCCCTCGTGATGGTGCTGTCCATCGCCACCGTTGGTTTCGCCGCAGAAGCAGGGGAACCAATCGTTCTTGTGGACAATGAGACGGTGGAAATTACCGATGGCGATCCTTCGTGGGGCGGTTTTGTGTATGACTACAGGCCCGAGCAGGACGGTACGCTGAAAATCATCGTCATGGCGGAGGATCTGGACTCCCCCGTGTATCTCATTGACGAAGATGGTGGTACGCAGACCGGTGAACTTACGGCAGACGAAAACTCTCTGGTCTACACCACAGAGCTGACTGCGTCTCCAATGGGGTATCAGTTTATTATTTTTGGCGGCAAAAGTGATAACACCGGCAAGATCACATACACCGTGACCTTCACCCCCGGCGAGATCGGTTCCGGCGGGGAATCTGCCGGCACGGATCCGGTCGTTGTGGTAGACAATGAGACCATCAATGTTACAAACGGTGATTTGTCGGATTTATTCAGCGGCTACGCCATTGAATACACCGCAGAGGCCGATGGCACCCTGAAGATCATCGCTATTGCTGCGGATGATGAAACCCCCATTCTGATGATTAACGAAAAAGGTGACACGATTACCGGCGAAGGCTCCGATCTGATCTACACTGTGGATGTGACCGCGGCAACTGGTTATTACGGCTTCATTCTGTACGGCGGCAAGGCCGACCATACCGGTGAAGTCACCTACAGCCTGATCTTCACCCCCGGAACCTCCGGTTCCGAGGAAGGCTCCGGCAGCGACCCCATTACCGTATATGAAGATGTAACTGCCGAAGTTACCGATGGTGAGGCCGGTCTGGAAATCAGCTACACCGCTCCTGCCGATGGCACAGTTAAGTTGACTGTGACTGCAGCGGATGCGGATATGCCTGTTTCCTTCTTCTGCTGTGATGAGATGTTCAGTGGAGAGGGTACTACGCTGACCGAGGAATTCACCGTCTCGGCCGATGAGTTGTTCTCCGCCCTGTTGTACGGCGGCAAGTCTGACTACACCGGCAACGTTACCTACACCCTGATCTTCACCCCGGGTGAAGCGGAGGGTGAGCCGCCTCTGGGTTCGGATGAAAATCCGGAAATTCTGTGGGAAGACTTTCCTACTGCTGTCGAACTGGAAGAAGGCAACGAGGGCTACGTCTTCCGGTGGACAGCCACCGATAACGGCTCGATCACCATTGAGATCTCCTCCGAGGCTCCCTGGATGTATTGTGTGAGCAACACCACCTCCGGCGCCGAAAGCGGCCCCCACACCTATGCCGATGACCCCCAGTGCACCAGCGTGACCATGGCGGTGGCGGCTGGTGACGTGATCGACATCCCCGTTGGCACACTGAGCGACCCCGAAACGCCCAACCCCGCCGGAACAATCACCGTGACGCTGACTGTCAACCCGCCCTACAAGCTGGATCCGGACAAGGTTCTGACCGTTGGCACCAATGAGCTGACCCCGCTGGTGCTGCCCGGCGTGGACACCACTGTGTACGCCTTCACACCGGAGCAGGATGGCATCTACCATTTCGAGGCCCCGGAGGGCGTCCTGCTGGGCTACTACGGCGGCGATGCGTATTTCCTGTTCGACAGTACGACTGACAAGACCAACACCCTCGATCACACTGTCAACGGGGCTGGCCAGACGGTCTATGTGGGCGTGCAGTCCGGCAGCCCCTGCTCCCTGACCATCACCCGCACCGGCGACCGGCCCAAGACCGCAGCCGATTTCGACTGGGTCTTCCCCAGAGCCACCCAGCGGATCTTCAACGGGGACACGCTGGAGGGCAAGTGGAGCTGGGTCAACGTCAGAGACGATGTCAAGGACACCGCCGTTCTGGGCAGTGACGGATATTATCACCTCAACAGTGCCGATGGCCCCGTGCTGTTTATGGATCTGAGCGATCACAGATATGTGGATCTGATCGATGCCAACCAGCAAAGAGGCGGCTCCCTGCGCTACACCCTGCAGACCGGCGAGGAGACCTGGGAGAAGGTCAATTACAGGGACCTGTTCAATGATTATCGCGATCTGGATGAAAACGGCGAAGCCCACAACACCATCGTGGCCCTGACGGAAGAGCTGATGATCATGCTGCAGCGGGTCGGCGCGGACTCCGGCTGGTACGGTGAAGGCGGCTGGGTCGGCGGAGAGGCCGAGGAAGCATGGATGTTCCCCTGCAAGTATCTGGCGGACTACACCAGCGTCCCCGCCGCTGACGAGGGCACCAATCCTCCCTCCGGCGATGAAACGCCCCTGCTCCTGCTGAGCGTCCTGCTGCTGGGCTCCGCGGTCGCCATGACCGTCTCCCGCAAGAAGTTCCACTTCTGAACCGCGGCAAACCCGTAGATTATCCCCAAAGCGCCCCCGGGCGCTTTGGTAGAGGTGTATAAAACAATTTGTGGAGCGTATCGATACCGATACGCTCCACTTTTTATGTGGCTTGGCTCTCCCTTTGGGAGAGCTGTCACCGCAGGGGACTGAGAGGGGGTTGCAGTCCGCCATCGCCGCGCCCGGCCTTTCCCACAGGGAGAGGCAAGGGAGGCCCGCGCTTTTCCGGTGGCGCCGTTTTTTGGGGGTTACTCCGCAATTACGATTTCGGTCTGCCTTTCCTCCCATGTGCGGGCGGTGCGCTGGCGGATCAGGCCGGCGGCGGTGGGGGTGTAGCGCAACTCGTCCCATCGGCAGTTGGGGTAGCAGACGACCCCACCGTCGGTGGAAACAATCACATCGAAGGTGCCCGTTTCGTCCGCCTCGGGCTGCATGGTGAGTGGCAGCTGCTCCGTGATGGTAACGCGCCAGCCCCCGTCCCGATCCACGCTCTGGGCTCCCTCTTCCGCCTGCTCATCGGGCCGGGTCAGATTTCTGTCCCGGCTGGCCTGCAGCCCGGTCACATAATCCAGAAATGTCTGCCCCACCCGGACGGAAAAGCCCGGCTTTGTCTCCGACCATTCGGCCAGCACCTGCGCGGTGAACAGGCCCGTTTTCGTCTCGAAGGCGCAGGGCCCCACGCTGCACTTTGCCCCCTGCTGTTCCAGCACCCATGCCGCCTGCGCGGCCAGACTCTGACAGGCATCGCCGGACTGCTCCGGCGGGGCGTACACCTGCACAGAGAGGGTACACGTTTGCCCGGGCTGCCATTTTTGCAGCCCGACGGTGCATACCGGCCCGGTCAGCTGGGGCATTCGCCCGGCGGGATAGCTCTGCGCCGTCCGAATGCCGGCCGCCTGCAGGGCCGCAGCCGCCTGATGGATCCACTCTAGGCCCATGTGTCCGTCCCTCCCTTCTCCACGCAGAGGCACCAGCGGTATGCCCCTTCTCCCATGGCCGTCATTTCCTCCACCCGCCGCAGGAGGAAGGCCCGCTGCCCAACCGTGACCGTGTCACCGGCCACGGCCTGCGCCGCCATGGGCAGCATGCAGATGTACTGCCCCCGGGGAATTTCCCCAAGGGGAGAGAACATCCGCTCCATATTCTGCCAGCTGCGGCTGTTGACGCTGTAAAAAATCGCGGATACCTGCTGCTCCCCGGCGGCGGTGGTCAGGATGACCCGGGTGCCGTAGCGTTCCAGCAGCCGGTTCATCAGCGCCTCCATGCTATACCCCCCGGAACTGAAAAGCGTCCAGCACATACGGCGCCATAATCAGCCCCGCCTGACTGCGCAGGCACGCCGAGGCCGGGCTGCCGCCCCGGCGCTGCACCGTCACATCCCCCAGCTGCAGCCGCTCCGGCTCCGAAAGTTCCTCCAGCTCCGAAAGCGCCGCCAGCGCATACAGCGCGGCCGATGCCAGAAAATCCGCCCGGCAGTCCTGCTCCGTCAGGCCCGGCCGAAGCCGGGCTGACAGGGAGCGCTCCGCCGCAAGGCAAAGCGATGGCAGAAGCTGCTGCTGTTTTTCCGAAAGGGCACCGGCCAGCAGCTGCGCCTGTGCGTAGATCTGCTCCGTCAGGCTCATACGCTCAGCACCCGGGCGGCATCGGTGCAGATTTTGCCGAAACCGGTGATAGTGCTGATGGCGGCCCGCTCCAGCTGGCGGTCGATCAGCTTGTCGTACTCCACCAGCACATCCCCGGCCCGCACCTGCTCCAGCGCGAAGCGGTTGTCCAGGCCGATGACAGTGCCGTCCGCCACCGCGCCGGTGCGCAGCAGCTGGGCCCCCAGAGGCGTGCCCACCTTGCCGGAGCCCATGAAATTCAGCCCCGCCACCGGATTCTGCAGCTCCGGAATTTTCAGAATGTCGGTCATGGTACCGGTGGAGCAGACCAGCGTGTTCATGCTGTAGGGGTCAAACTGCCCCCAGAAATCCACCAGCTGATCATAACCCAGCGTGCCCCTGGTGCCGGAAATGGGGGCGGTGCCCACGGTAAAGGTCACGGCGGCGTTTTCGTTGCCGTCGCCGTCCAGCAGCACCTTCACTGCGTCCGCCACCAGCTGCTGCTGGATGTGGGCACCGATCTGGCGCAGCATGACGGAGAACAGATCCAGCTTCTGGAAACGCAGCGCCTCATAGGAGGCCACCAGCATTCTGCCCCGCTTATGCAGGGAGATCAGATGCTCCTTGGTGCGGATCTGGGTGGTGGGGATCTGGGCCCCCTCCTGCACATCCTCCAGCTTCTTTTCCTCCTCCGTCGGCTCGGAGTAGATGGAGCGGTAGTCCATGGAATCGATCACCGTAGTAGTGGCCACCAGCGCGGGCAGAATGTCATGCTCCTCCATGCCCTGCCGCACGGTGCGGGCGATGTACTCCGGGAACAGCACGGCGGAGTCCATGGTGGCATAGAACTGCTCCACGGTGGAAGAGCCCGCGCCCTTGGCCCGGATGCCGAAGCGCTTGAGCTGGCGCTGGAAGGCGTCCGTCCCTTCCAGCGGTGTGCCCCGGTAGTTTTCGCTGGGGTCGAGCTGCTCCAGCACCTGGGTAAAGCTCATGCCCGCCTGACGGTACATACCCTTTTCCAGCTTGAGATTTTCGTAAGTCATGTTTGCTTCCTCCTGTGATGAAAAAATAGTATATGGGAGCCCTGGCCTCCACGGCCCGCGCCGGGGGTATTCCAAAGGACACCGGCCGATGGACGCGGCGGCTCCACTGGTTTCCGGAAATCCGGATAAACCCATTGTCATGGCGGCTCAGATCAGATAGCCGCTTTCCACCGGCTCCTGCCGCGGCCCGGCGCAGGGCAGCTGTGGCTGCACCGGCAGCGTCTGCTCCAGCCGTCGCCGCAGAGCCTGCCGCATTTGCAGAAGATCCTCCGTCTCCGCCCGGGCCATCACTCCCCGCAGCACCGGCTCCGTGAAGCCCAGCTGCAGGGTCATGCACAGCCGCACTACTTCCTCCTGCAGCTCTGCGGCGTAGCGCTGCCCCAGCTGCGCCTGCTTGAGAAGATTGTGGTATTCCCCCTGGGCCCCGCCGGCCTCAGCCAGCTCCTTCAGACTGCGCAGTCCTCTGCCCAGACCTTTGATCACCCCGGCCTCCCGCTGGGCCGGAACGGCCACAAAGGAAAATTCGTAAGCATCCACCGGGTCGCACAGCACGGTGCAGCACAGGCGGCCATCGTAGTATTCCCCCTTGCGGTGGCCGCAGGAGCCGGCCTCCCCACCGCAGACGGAGCAGACGGCCTTCCCCATGGCACAGCCCACGGAAACCTCCTTTTTGATGCCCGCCTCAATATCCGCGATCACCTCATCGGCGCTGCCGCCCCGGCGGATGTAGGCCCACGCCTTGATATAGCTGACGCCATCCTCGCAGATCACCTCGGTATCAAAGATCCGGGCCACCTGCCGGTCGCTGGACCAGCTGTGATCCACAATTCCAGTCTTGCCCACGAACATCGCCGCCAGCACCGGCAGCGCGCCGGTGTCAAACCGTTCCAGATCCCGGTCGGGCTGGTCGTCGCACAGCCGCACGGAGAATACATACACCTGCTCCGGCTGCAAGGTGGCCTTTGCCTGGGCGTTGATGGCCGCCAGCTGGGCCTCGGTCGGCACGCCGCTGCCCTGCGCCCGGGACGATTTCTGAATTTCCATGGATTTTCCTCCTTCGATCATTCCGTTTTCCGGGCCTCGGCCCGGTATTTTTCCGCCTGCGCCTGATAAAGGGCAGCCTGGCTTTCCTGGGTGATGTCCTGCAGACTGATGTCGTTCCATTCGATCTGCACCCGGTCGTCCAGCCCCTCGCAGCGCAGGAAGGTCTGGCAGATCCGCAGCACCGCCGGTTCCACGGTGCGCCGCAGCGCCCAGATCTCACTGGTCAGAATATCCGCCTGCTGGGTACTCATGCGCTCCGTGGTGCTCCAGTTCAGACCCAGCAGGAAGGGCGGCAGGCCCGTTTTGGCCACCAGCTGTTCCAGAATCTGCCGCACCGGCACCTGCGAATCCAGCACCGGCGCTTCCCCGCCGATCACCCGGATCTGCACATCCCCCACGGCCACAAAATCCCGCACGGTGCCGTTTTTGCTGTCCTCCATGGCTCTGGCCCACTCGGCCGCCACCTGCTGCCCCCGTTCCCGGGCCTGCGCCGGATCCAGATTTTCGTCCGCCCGGCACACCACACTGTAGCGCACGTTGCCCGCCCGCTCCCAGTTGGCCCCCAGTGTGGCGTAGATCTTCATCAGAATATCCGCCAGAAATGGCATGCCCCGGAAGAGGCTGACCCCATACGGGTGCGCCGGCTCCGGATTCATGGTGGTGAACAGCAGCAGCTGGGGATAGGGCAGTGGCCGCATCAGCCCCTGGGCGTCCGGCCCCCAAAGCTCCACCTCCAGCGGGGAACTGCCCTGTCTGGCCTCCAGCAGTGTTACATCCCCCCAGCACAGGCCCCCCACCCGGTCACCGGCCAGCAGAATCTCCCCCACCGCCCGGCCATAGGTCAGGAGGCTATCCATATAGCAGCTGAGGAAGCTGTCGATCCCCGTCTGGCCGTACCCGGCGGGAACGCTCCGCAGGAAACTCTCCAGCGCCCGCTGGGCCCGACTGTCCACACACCGGACGGCCAGGCCGCCGGAAAGCCGCACCAGTTTTCCCACGGCCGCGTCCAGCACCGGGATGGCCTCCCGCAGCTGGCGATAGATCCGCTCCTCCCCGGCCCCCAGCGGTGTAAAGCTGCGCAGGGTGCCAAGGCTGGCGCAGCGGTCGCTTCGCAGCTGGCACTGGGCGGCCAGCGGCGCGGCGGTTTGCTTTTTCTTCATGTTCTTCGCTCCTTTTCAAGTTTTACGGGTGTGTTCTGCGTGCCACGGAGCATACGGAAAGATTGCTCTGCCCGCCTCCCAGCACGGTGGAAACAAAGTAGCGCATGTCATCCATGGCGTGATCGTTCTCCTTTTTCACCTGCTCCCGGGAACCGTCCCACACATAGCTGTCCAGCTCCCGCAGGCAGTCGGTGCAATCCTCGCAGATCACGATTTTTCCGCTTTTGAGCAGGTCTGCTGTCAGGCGGATGCCGCTGAGCACATCGTTTCTGGCCCGGCGCACCGGCCAGCCCCTGCGCCGCAGCACCTCCATGAAGCTGGCCGCGGAGGGATCCACGATCACAGCCGCGATCTGCCGGCCCCCGGCCAGCTCCGCCAGTGCGTCGGCGTACTCCTCATCGGTCATCTGCCGGTGGCTGACGCGGGAGCTGAAATAGAACTCCTTCACCCGCCACCACCGCCCGCCGTGGCAGCCCCACAGCCCCATGGAGGTGGGGTTGACCGTGCCGTAGTCGCAGGAAACGTACCATTTTTCGCAGTGCGGCGGCGGTTTTTCCACCATTTCCGGCCCGAAAAAGTCATACACCCGCCCCTCGGCCCGCACCCACTGGCCCAGCACAAACCGCCGGTAAAACACGCCGCTGTACAGCCGCTCATACCGGGCCCGGATCCTGGGCGACAGAGAGGGGTTGTCCTCCATGGTAAAATGCAGCCGCAGGCAGTTTCGCGCTTCCGCCTGCAAGATCCAGTCCCGATAAAACCAGTGCCCCGGCCCCTCCGGATTGCAGTTGAACCACAGGCGGCTGCCGGTAACGCTGCACCGGGCGCAGGCCTGCTCCACAAAGGAGCGGGGCATCAGCGCCACCTCGTCCAGCAGCACCCCGGCGAAGGTGATGCCCTGAATGAGACTTGCGGAGCTTTCATCCCGTCCGCCGAATATGTAAAAGCGGTTGAAATGGCCCAGCCACTGTACTTCCAGCAGATTTTCCGTCCGCTTTTCCCGGAAAACCGCCCCCAGCTGCTCCAGCTTCGGCTGCAACTCCCCCAGCAGATTGCGCCGCAGGGAGGCAATGGTTTTGCCGCAGATGCCGAAGCGCTGCCGGTGAAAGGCCGTCATGGCCCACAGGAAGAAGCTCAGCCCCATGGCCAGCGTCTTTCCCGAGCGGACAGCCCCATCGCAGACCAGTGCCTCATAATCCCGGTGTGGGCTGTCGGGCATCCACCATGTCAAAACCTGCTTCTGCTTTGGAGAAAATTCCCAGCCGTTCATGGGCTTTGCAGCGCCTGCAACAGCGCCATCGCGGCCTGATCGTCCGCCCCCTTTCCCGCCGCCAGCGCCAGCTGCTCCAGCGCCCGCAGCCGGTCGATCAGCCGGATCTCCACCGTGCCCTTTTCGTTGCGGCGGATTTCGCTGAGCAGGGAAAGATCCAGCCTGTCCAGATCCGGCTCCGGCTCCAGCGCCAGCCGCACGCAGTCGTTGGCCCGGCCAAAGGCCAGCTCCGCCAGCCGCCGGGTCACATCCGCCGTACTGACCGTGCCGGTTCGGATCCGGGTTTTGAGTGTATTTGCCTGTTCATGTTGGTTCATAGGCTCCCTTCCTTTCAACCGCACCCCAAAAACGAAAAAAAGTTGCACCAAACCGTGCAACCGAAATATTTTATAGTTTTTTTGCAAATCCATGTTTCCACCCGGCCATCTCAGGGGGGAACAGGGATGCCGCCCCCTACATTGCGTTGTCGCACACAGTGCAAGAGGGCCGATGTGCCTCAATCGGCCCCTACGGGCGCTCAAAAAAACCAGCATGTCATTGCGAACCAGTGCGCACACTGGTGTGGCAATCCCCCCGTTCTTCCGGGTTGTTGGAAGAGCGGGGGGATTGTCTTGTCCGTGGGTTTTGGAAAATTATGAGATCGCGCCGGCCATCCAGTCGGAGTCCAGGTCACCGGAGAACCAGTTTTGCAGGAAGGTATAGAGCTTTCCCCCTTCGTGGCAGCGGAAGCTGATGGTGGCTTCCGTGTCGAAGTGGATGGAAAGATTACCATCGGCCTCCGGCACAATGGAGGTGGTGCCGTGATCCAGCTCCTCCATCAGGTACTCCCGGAGCATGTAGACCGGGAACACGCCACCCCGGTCGATTACCGCATCGCCAAAGCGGACGCTCTCTATTCTTGTCCCATCCTGGGCGAACATGTGGGCAAAGGCGTAGAGTGCGCTATCCTTGGGGCACTGGAAACTACTGTTGCCGTTTTGGGCAAAAATGTTCATGTTCCCATTCTTTTCCGGCACAATTGTGACAACACCGGTTCGCAGCTGCTCCAGAAGAAGCTCGCTGAATGCCGTCATCGGCAGCTGCAGTTTGGAGACATCGGTGTATTCAAACCGGATGCTCTCGATTCCAGCCGCCAGCTGCTGCGCGGATACATAGCTGTAAAGCTCCTCGCGCCAAAACGCCGCCGTGGCTTCACAGGTGTCCCAGATGTTCAGACTGACATACCGATAGTAGCCATAGCCATCGGCTTTCGTGTTAAAAACCACCGTGCCCAGCAGCTGACCATCCTCCGGCCACATGGAAGACGTGATCCGCCCCGCATAACAGTCCGTCATCAGCGCTTTGAACAGTGCCTTGGCACCATCGCTCTGGCCGGGCAGCAGGCAGCAGCCGACCCAGATCTCTCCGGTGGACTCCAACAGATCTTCCAGAGAGTTGGAGCCCAGCACAACCTCCGGGCGGCTCAGGAAATGGCGGGCCAGCAGCGCCGCTCCCTCTCCGCCGGTGGAGGGGCGATACTGGCGGTAGACCTCCCGTCCGTCCGACAGAACATAGCACACCGTCAGGCAATCATATTTGCCCTTCCGGTCACTTATGGGGCCCTCCGCGATGAGCAGCTTGTGGATATCCCGCAACTGCCGGATATCCTCCTGCTCCGTCAGCACCAGATCGGCTCTGGACTCGGTCAGGTTGTCCACAAGGCGCTGGGAAAGGCGGATGGAAGCCACCTCTTCCTGCTTCGGCACATAGCGCACGATGCCCAGAACATCCAGCCGGCACAGGCCCAGACTGCCGAAGAACAGCAGGAAAATCAGTGCCAGTCCCGCCCAGCTACGGCCCCGGAACACCCGCAGGGTGCGCCCGAGGAGCATTCTGCCCGTGAAATAGCCGATGATCAGGCCGATGGACATGAAAATATACCATTCATCGTCAAACAGTGTGCCGATCAGATGCAGCACCGCGCCGAAGCACAGGGTGTAAACCACGCAGAACACCGGGCGAACCAGCCGGAAAGCCACAAAATCCCCGGCACACTCCAGCTGCCGCCGCCGATACAGCCCCAGTGCCACCACCGCCAGCACCAGCCCCAGTGCCGCCAGAATGCCCAGATAGAGCCAGCCATCGCCCCAGCCCTCAAACCGGTACAGGCAATCACCTGTCCTGCCGTCATACAGATTCTTGCAGGGGCAGTCCGGGTCATGGTTAACGAAAAACCACTGATCCTTACCGCCCAGCGCCCACACCGGGCACAGCAGGGCGAAGGGTTCCTCCGACGGCACCACACCGTACAGCAGAGGCCGGTACACGGCGTTACCGAACCACATGGCAAGGGGCGACAGGAAATTGAGCATCCCATACAGCGCCGTGGCTGCCAGACGGTTGCCCGACAGGTGCATGCAAAGCGTTGCCAGCGAGAAGAAGAACAGATAATGCAGCAGCATCCCCAGCAGCCAGATCAGGGCCGTAAACCAGAACTGCCCCAGAAAAGGCATCAGCGCCAGCGCAATGATCCCATTGGGCACCAGCGCAAACAGCAGCCCCGCCACAAAGTGAGTTGCAAACCAGCCCTCCCGCCGCAGGGGCATGGCGTGCAGCGCATTGCACAGCCGGGAGGAGAACAGGTCACCATACAGCAGCTGGGCCGTCAGCAGACCATAGCACAGGGAAATAACGCCAAACGGCCCCACCGATGCCCCCAGAACGTCGGCAAGGTTGTGAGGCGCCCCCTCCGACAGGGCACCGCTGATGGCGATCAGCAGCCCGCCGATGAGATACAGCAGCCACGCCGGCATAAACCGGGTGAAGTCCTTTTTCAGGACGGTACAATCAAAGAACGATGTCCTTGACTTCATAGTTCACACCTCCCAGCTCATAAATGAAAATCTCTTCCAGTGACAGGGGCAGCACATCATGGTACGCCGGAGACACGGCCAGCACGGCCTTCTCCACCTCCCGGGCTGTGCCCCGCACGATCAAAGTGCGCAGCCGCCCGGAGCTGCTTTCATGCAACACCTCCAGCCCTGCCGGGACATCGCCCACCAGCTGCACCTTGACAATGTTGCCCTGCATGTCCGCAAGGCTGCGCTCTAGCAGCATGTGGCCGTGATCCATGATGCCCACATGGTCGCAGATATCCTCCAGCTCCCGCAGGTTGTGGGAGGAAATGAGCACCGTGGTCTCATGCTGCGCCACATCCGACAAAATCAGGTTCCAAACCTGCCGCCGCATCACCGGATCCAGCCCGTCCACCGGCTCGTCGAGAATGAGCAGCTCCGGCCGGCCGCAGATGGCCCGATGGAAGGCCGCCTGTTTCTGCATACCCTTGGAAAAGCGGCGGATGGGGCTCTTTCCCGGCAGCTGGAACACATCATACAGCCGCCGGAACAGGTCATTGTCGAATTGGGGGTAGATCCCGCTGTAGAATTTGCGCATATCCTCCAGCGAAGCGGAGGGGAAATAGAAAATGTCATCGGGAATATAGCCGATGTGGCCCTTGATCCCGGGATTTTCATAGACCGGCTGGCCGCCGATGGTGACGGTGCCGGAGGTGGGGCGGTAGACACCGGTCATGATGCGGATGGCGGTGGATTTTCCCGCGCCGTTGGGGCCCACAAGGCCGTACACCGCCCCCTGCGGCACGGTCAGGCACAAATCATCGAGGGCCATGAAGCCATCGAAGCTTTTACTGACATGGTTGAGTTCCAGCATACAATCACGTTCCTTTCTCCAGCCGGGCAATCAGCTCGGCGCGTGTCATGCCCTGATTCAGAAGCGATGCCGTGATCCGGTCAAAGCTCTCCAGCAGGGCAAGCTGTTCCATGGTGGGGCCGCTGGGCTGGCCACACACGAAGCTGCCCTTCCCCGGGACGGAGGCGATCCACCCCTGCATTTCCAGCTCCCGGTAGGCCCGCTGGATGGTGTTGGGGTTGATGGTCAGGGCCGTGGCCAGCTCCCGAACGGAAGGCAGCCGCTCGCCGCCGCGCAGCACACCCCCCAGAATCTGCTCCCGGATGCCGTCCTCGATCTGGATGTAGATTGGGCGGGAATCCCGGTAATCTAGATGTATCATCCGTTCCCTCCTTTTTGAAGTGTACGAACTGTGTCAACTGTTCTAGTACAGTTAGTATACAGTGGTACAGCCCCTTTGTCAAGGCATCCTCGTGCATTTTAAGAATTTTTTCAAAAATGGAATTTTCCCCTTGACAGATAACGCCGCCTGTGGTAGCATACAATTAAACATTTGCTTAAATGTTAAAGTTTAGGAGGATACCGCTATGAAGAAAACCTACAAAATTGAAGTGGATTGCATCAACTGCGCCGGAAAAATGGAGCAGACCGCCGCAAAGGTACCCGGTGTCGCCGCCGCGACCGTGAATTTCATGGCCCAGAAGCTGGTGGTGGAATTTGCCGAGGGGGCCGACCCCGCCGCCGTCATGGCGCAGGTGCGCACCGCCTGCCGGAAGGTAGACTCCGACATCGAGATTTATCTGTAAGCCCATGACGAAGAAGCAACGAAAAATGCTGCTGCGGATCCTCTGCGCCACGGCGCTGCTCCTTGTGCTGCAGCTGCTGCCCGTGACGGGCCCGGTGCGGCTGGGGCTGTATCTGCTGCCCTATCTGGTGGTGGGCTGGGATATCCTGCGCGATGCCGCACGGGGTATCCGCAACCGGCAGGTGCTGGATGAGAATTTCCTGATGGCCGTGGCCACCATCGGCGCTTTCGTGCTGGGTGCCGTGGACACGGGGGACTACAACGAGGCCGTGCTGGTGATGCTGTTTTATCAGATTGGGGAGCTGTTTCAGAGCTACGCCGTGGGAAAAAGCCGCCGCAGTATCGGCGCCCTGATGGACATCCGCCCGGACTACGCCAATGTGGAGCGGGACGGCAAGCTGGAGCAGATAGACCCGCAGGAGGTGGCCGTGGGCAGCCTGATCGTGGTGCAGCCCGGTGAAAAAATCCCGCTGGACGGCACCGTGGTGGCCGGCCGTGCCACACTGGACACCGCTTCCCTGACGGGTGAAAGTCTGCCCCGGCAGGTGGAGGCCGGGGATCTGGTGGTCAGCGGCTGTATCAATCTGGACGGACTGCTTACGGTGCGCACGGAAAAGGAATTCGGAGACTCCACCGTGTCGAAAATTCTGGATCTGGTGGAAAACGCCGGCTCCAACAAGGCCGTTTCCGAAAAATTCATCACCCGCTTCGCCCGGATCTACACCCCCGCCGTCTGCGGCAGCGCACTGGCGCTGGTGATTTTACCGCCGCTGATCGCGCTGCTGGCCGGGCAGGATCCGGCATGGGTCCAGTGGCTGTACCGTGGTCTGACCTTTCTGGTGGCCAGCTGCCCCTGCGCGCTGGTGATCAGCATTCCCCTGACCTTCTTCGCCGGAATCGGCGGAGCCAGCCGGGAGGGCATTCTGGTAAAGGGTGCCAATTATCTGGAGACCTTGGCCGGGGTGCAGACCGTTGTCTTCGACAAAACCGGCACCCTGACCTGTGGTGTATTCCGGGTGACAGCGGTGGAGGCTCCCGAAATCGGCAAAGCCCGGCTTCTGGAACTGGCCGCCCACGCCGAATGTGCCTCGTCTCACCCGCTGGCCAGAAGCATCGTGGCCGCCTGCTCCCAGGCTCCCGACCGGGCCCGGGTCACCGACCTGCAGGAGCAAAGCGGCTACGGCGTGACCGCAATGGTGGACGGCATTTCCGTGGCCGTGGGCAGTGAAAAGCTCATGAACCGGCTGGAAATCGCCGTGCCCCCCTGTCAGGAGGCGGGAACGGTGCTGTATGTGGCGGTGGACGGGGCCTATGCCGGGTATCTGGTGGTGTCTGACACCCTCAAGCCCACTGCCGCGCAGGCCATCCGGCGGCTGAAAGATGCCGGGATCAGCCGCTGCGTGATGCTCACCGGCGACCGGGAGGAAGCCGCTGCCCCGGTGGCCCGGACACTGGGGATCGGGGAATATTACTGTCGGCTCCTGCCCGGCGACAAGGTTGCGCAGGTGGAGCGGCTGCTTGGTGCCCGGCAAAAAAAGGCCGGTCTGGCCTTTGTCGGTGACGGAATCAACGATGCGCCGGTGCTGTCCCGGGCGGATGTGGGCATTGCCATGGGGGCCCTCGGCTCGGACGCGGCCATCGAGGCGGCGGATGTGGTGCTGATGCGGGATGATCCGATGCAGCTCGTCCGGGCGGTGCAGCTGTCCCGCCGGTGCATCCGCATCGTGTACCAGAATATCGTGTTTGCCATTGCGGTCAAGCTGCTGGCACTGGTGCTGGTGGCTCTGGGCCTCGGCGGCATGGGTCTGGCCGTCTTTGCCGACGTAGGCGTCATGGTCCTGGCCGTCCTGAACGCCACCCGCGCCCTCCACACCCCAAACTAAACCCGGTATAACCCCCAGCGCAAACATGTCATTGTAAACCGATACGCAATAGCGTAAAAAGGAAGTGTCACAGCGAAACAAGTGCCGCAACACGGGTAAAAAAAGAAGTGTCATTGCGAACCGGTGTGCAATCGTGTAAAAAAGAAGTGTCATTGCGAACCAGTGCGCACACTGGTGTGGCATTCCCCCCGATCTTCCGGGCTGCCGGATGAACGGGGGGATGTTACTTCTATCCGGGGGATTGCCACGCCAGCTTGAGAGCTGGCTCGCAATGACTGCAAGACTTTAAGAGATTGCCTCAACGGCTGCGCCGCTTTGCAATGACCGCGTGATTTGAAACGCCGGGAAAACTTTTACTTTTCCTCCGGGGGGACGAAATCCAGGGTCAGGGTGTCGTGTTCGGGGCGCAGGCGGGTGAATTTTACGCCGGCGGCGCGGAGCATCCGCTTCGATGCCAGATCGGTCATGGAATCGCGGTACTTGTCGCTCAGATACAGCACCTCCCGCACGCCGCTCTGGATGATGGCCTTGGCGCACTCATTGCAGGGAAACAGGGCCACATAGATCCGGCTGCCCCGCAGATCCCGCCCGTTGGCATTGAGAATGGCGTTCAGCTCCGCATGCACAACATAGGGATACTTGGTGTCCGCCCCGGTGCGCTCCCACGGAAACTCATCGTCCGAACAGCCCTTGGGCATACCGTTATAGCCGGTGGAGATGATGATATTCTCCGGCGAAACGATGCAGGCCCCGACCTGCGTGTTGGGGTCTTTGCTGCGGCAGGCCGCCAGCATGGCGATCCCCATGAATTATTCGTCCCAGCTGATATAATCCTGTCGTTTCATCCCAATGCCCGCTTTCGCCGTTTATTTTTCCAGAATGATAGTGCCCTGTGCCGCCTGCAAAGTCCGCTGGATGTGCTCGGCCGCGGCCTCCGGCGCGAGACTCAGCTGCTCGCCGGTGGCCATATTTTTGACGGAGCAGACCCCGGCGGCCAGCTCGTCCTCTCCCAGCAGCACCACAAAGGGAACGCCCAGCTTGTTGGCATAGGCCATTTTCTGCTTGAACTTGCGCTGCTCGGCGTACAGCTGCACCCGCAGACCCGTGCCGCGCAGCTGCTCCGCCAGCGCGATGGCCGGGCCCGGCTCCCCGGTCATGGGGATCACCAGCGCGTCCGCCGGGGCGGTGGGCATGGCAGGATTGAGCAGGCCCTGCTCGCCCAGCACATAAAACAGGCGGGTCAGGCCGATGGAAATGCCCACGC
>CAYSJX010000027.1:0-14154 GCA_964431445.1 uncultured Oscillospiraceae bacterium
TGAAAACATTGATTTTACTGACTTTCTCCATGTTTTCTTATTAGGAGGTAGGGAAAACGCAGCGTGCTTTTTGACGCGTATTGCGGAAAAGTCTTGACTGCGTGGCCTGCCGCCATTAAAATAAATGTTAGAAAATCAAAACAGGAGGTTCATGCCATGTCCGCAAAAGTTTATTTTTCTGAAAATCTGACACCCGAAAGCGTCCTGCGGCTGTATCAGGCCCTTGCCGTCACATTGCCGGGGCCCGTTGCCGTGAAGGTGCATTCAGGGGAAAAGGGAAATCAGAATTTCCTCCGCCCGGATTTCTGGGATCCGATCATTCGCCATGTGGGCGGCACCGTGGTGGAGTGCAACACCGCCTATGACGGCGCGCGAAACACGACCCAGCGCCACCGGGCTCTGCTGGCGGAGCATGGCTGGCTGGAGCGTTTTCCGGTGGATCTTCTGGATGCCGAGGGGCCGGATCTGGAGCTGGAAATCCCGGATGGGCGTGTGATCCGGAAAAACTACGTTGGCAGGGATATCGCCAATTACGGCTCCATGCTGGTGCTGTCCCATTTCAAAGGGCACCCCATGGGCGGCTATGGCGGTGCACTGAAGCAGCTGTCCATCGGCGTGGCCTCCTCCTACGGCAAGAAATATATCCACGGTGTCGGCAAGACGGAGGATTTCTGGACGTCGGATCACGATTCTTTTCTGGAAGCCATGGCCGATGCAGCCGGGAGCATTGTGCGCTATTTCGGCGGCAATCTGGCCTATATCAATGTAATGAAAAACATGAGCGTGGATTGTGACTGCTGCGCGGTAGCCGAGGATCCCTGCATGGGCGATATCGGTCTGCTGGCCTCTACCGACCCGGTGGCCATCGATCAGGCGTGTATCGATCTGGTCTACGCCAGCAACGATCCCGGGCGGGCCCATCTGCTGGAACGGATCGAAAGCCGCAACGGCGTTCACACCATCGAAGCCGCTGCAGCCCTCGGTTACGGAACCCGGGAATATGAGCTGATCCGCCTGCCCTGACCGGGCCGGATTGCACCCTCGGTGCCCACCTGCGGCGTGCGGCTGAAATGGGTACAAACGGGCCGATGTGGGCATCGGCCCCTACGCGGATGTGCCTGGAATGGGGGTACAAACTGCGTTGCTATTGCGCACCGGTGCTTCGAAAAGAAATGTCATTGCGAACCAGTGCGCACACTGGTGTGGCAATCCCCCTGTTTTTCCTGCGGTCAAAAAACAACCGGGATGGCACGTCCATCCGGCCGTATATTTGCGCGGTGCCCGATTGGGGCACCGCGGCTTTTATGCCAGCGCTTTGGCAAGTTTTTCCCGGGTCTGCTCTGTGATCCGGCACAGTGGCAGGCGGCATTCGCCGCAGTCATAGCCAATCATGGCCATGGCGGCCTTGACCGGCATGGGGTTGACCTCGGCAAACAGTGCGTCTATCAGCGGCAGCAGCTGCATCTGTAAATCCGCCGCCGTGTCCATATCTGCGTCCAGGGCCGCCCGTGCCATGGCCTGCGTTTTCCGGGGCGCAATGTTGGATACCACACTGATCACGCCCCTGGCGCCCAGCGCCATAGCGTAGGCCGCCTGTTCATCGTTGCCGCTCCATACGGAAAAATCCTCTGCGCAGGCGGCCCGGATGCGCAGCAGCTTTACAAGATCCGGCGAAGCCTCCTTCACGCCTGCAATATTCTCCACTGCGGAAAGCCGCGCATAGACGGAAACCGGGATATCCACCCCGGTTCTGCCGGGGACATTGTACAGAATGACCGGGATGGAGACAGCCTGCGCAATGGCGCTGTAGTGGGCGGTCAGGCCATCGGCGGTGGCACGATTGTAGTACGGGCTGACCACCAGCAGCGCGTCGGCCCCGGCTTCCTGCGCGGCCATACTCAGTTCGCAGGCGTGGCGTGTGTCATTGGATCCGGTTCCGCAGATGATCTTCAGTCGGGAACCGGCAAACTCCTTGCACCGGGTAAACAATGTCAGCTTTTCCCGGTCGGACAGAGTGGGGGACTCGCCGGTGGTGCCCGCAATGACCACGGCCTCTATTCCGGCCTCGATCTGTCGCCGGAGCAGCTGCTCCATCATGGGGTAGTTGATCTGCGAACCGATGAACGGTGTGACCAGTGCCGTGCAGGCACCTGTAAATAAAACCTGTTTCATAAGCTGATACCTCCCAGCCAATCTATGCGCCCGGGCGGGATTTTGTCTGTTGCAAATCCCGGCGAAATGGAGTATAATATGGCCCGTGTTGAATATTTGGAGGAATTTCCATGAAAACTTCTGATTTTTACTATGATCTGCCGGAAGAACTGATCGCCCAGACCCCTCTGCAGCGGCGGGACGGCTCCCGGCTGATGGTGCTTGACCGTACAACGGGACAGGTGCAGCACCGGCATTTTTATGATATTGTAGAATATCTGCGGCCGGGGGACTGCCTCGTGCTCAATGATTCCCGGGTGCTGCCTGCCAGGCTGCTGGGCCATCGCCCCACGGGCGGCGCGGTGGAGGTGCTGCTGCTGCGGGATCTGGGGGACGGACAGTGGGAATGCCTGTGCAAGCCCGGCCGGAAAATGCAGGTCGGCAGCGAGGTTATTTTCGGCAACGGGGAGCTGACCGCCACAGTTGCGCAGGTACAGGAGGACGGAAACCGCATTGTCCGGTTCCATTATGACGGTATTTTTCTGGAAGTACTGGAACGACTGGGGAAAATGCCCCTGCCGCCGTATATCAAGGCGGAGCTTGCCGATCAGGAGCGGTATCAGACCGTCTATTCCCGGGAAATCGGCTCCGCTGCTGCCCCCACAGCCGGACTGCACTGGACGAAGGAACTGCTGGAACAGGTTCGGCAGATGGGCGTGAACACCGCTTTCGTGACACTTCATGTGGGCTTGGGCACCTTCCGGCCGGTAAAGGCGGAGCAGATCACCGATCATCACATGCATGCCGAGCTTTGCATGATTTCCCGGGAAACGGCTGATCTTCTCAACCGGACCAGAGCCCGGGGCGGGCGGATCATTTGCGTGGGCACCACCTCCTGCCGGACACTGGAAAGTCTGGTCAACGCAGATGGCAGCTTCGAGCCGAAATCCAAATGGACGGAAATTTTCATCTATCCCGGCTATACCTTCAAGGCGATGGACGGCCTGATCACCAATTTCCACCTGCCGGAAAGCACCCTTGTAATGCTGCTTTCCGCCTTTGCGGGCCGGGAACATGTGCTGTCCGCCTATGAAGAAGCAGTCCGTGAAAAATACCGCTTCTTCTCCTTCGGAGATGCCATGTTTATTGCGGACGATACGGAGGGGTGATTGCAAATGGAACAGTTTCCGGATTTGAAGGAGGCACTGCTTGTCCGGCTGGAGCAGCTGCACACGCTGGCACCGGGCAGCATTGGGGATCAGCTGCAACTGGAACTGGTGGAAAGCGATGCGGGCCGTGGTGTCTACCGGATGCGCTGCCGCACCGGATATTGGATGCGAAATATTGCGGGCACCCTCCACGGCGGCCTGTGCGCCACCATTGTTGATCAGGCCATGGGCTGCGTGGCTTACTGTGCCAAGCCCGGCGAGGGGGTGGCCCCGACGGTGCAGATGCAGGTGAGCTATCATCGGCCCCTGATCCCGGAGCAGGATGTGATGGTTTCGGTTCATCTCGTATCCGTCACTCACAGTCTGATGCATCTGCGCGCTGAGGTCAGCGAAATGGCGCAGCCGGACAGACTCTGCCTTTCTGCAACGGCGGTATACTTTTACAAGCCGGCCAACGGCTGAATTGGAGGATATGTATGTTTGAAATCAGGAAAACGGAGGGCAAGGCCCGCCGTGGTGAATTTACCTGCGCTCACGGTACGGTGCAGACACCGGTATTTATGAACGTGGGCACACAGGGTGCCATTAAGGGCGCACTCAGCGCCGAGGATCTGAAGAATATCGGCTGTCAGGTGGAGCTTTCCAACACCTATCACCTGCATCTGCGCCCCACGGATCAGGTGGTGCGGCAGATGGGCGGCCTGCATAAGTTTATGACGTGGGATGGCCCGATTTTGACCGACTCCGGCGGATTTCAGGTGTTCAGCCTGTCCTCCCTGCGGAAAATCAAAGAAGAGGGCGTATATTTTTCCTCCCACATCGATGGCCACAAGATCTTCATGGGGCCGGAGGAGAGTATGCAGATCCAGTCCAATCTGGGCAGTGATATGTGCATGGCCTTCGATGAATGCATCGAAAATCCCGCGCCCCGGAAATATGTGCAGGACAGCGTGGATCGCACCTACCGCTGGCTGGTGCGCTGCAAGGCGGAAAATGCCCGGCTGAACGCGCTGCCCGATACCGTCAATCCGCAGCAGATGCTGTGGGGAATCAATCAGGGCGGTACCTACCATGATATCCGTGTGGATCACATGAAGCGCATTGCCGATCTTGATCTGCCGGGCTATGCCATCGGCGGCCTGGCGGTAGGGGAGACGGCGCAGGAGATGTATGACATCATCGAAGCCGTGGAAGAACATATGCCCCGCAACAAGACCCGCTACCTCATGGGTGTCGGAACCCCCAGCAATATCATCGAGGCGGTGGCCCGGGGCGTGGATTTCTTCGATTGCGTGATGCCCGCCCGAAATGCCCGCCATGCCCGGCTGTTTACATGGGAGGGCGCGATCAATCTGAAAAATGCCAAATACCAGCTCGACGACCGCCCCATTGACGAGCAGTGCGACTGCCCCGTGTGCCGCCGCTATTCCAGAGCCTATATCCGCCATCTTTTCGTGGCGGAGGAAATGCTGGCCATGCGCCTGAGTGTTATGCACAATCTGTATTTCTACAATAAGCTCATGGAAAAAATCCGGGATGCCCTCGATAATGGCACCTTCTCGGACTTCCGAAATGAATATTCTGTTAAATTAGGCCGGAGAATATAATTCACCCTTGCTTTTTTTCTGGACAATGGTATAATATTCCCTGAAATCATTACAAAAGGAGCCTGCAATATGCTTTATTTCCTCGAATCTGCCGCTGATACCGCTGCCGACAGTGCCAATCTGAGCGGTCCAACCGGCGCTTCCACCATCATCATGCTGCTGATCATGGTGGCCATTTTCTACTTCATGCTCATTCGCCCCGAAAACAAGCGCAAGAAAGAAGCCGAACAGCTTCGTTCTTCCATGAAGGTGGGCGACCGGATCACCACCATCGGCGGCATCACCGGTAAGGTGGTGGATGTCAAGGACGAGAAGTTCGTCATTGAGACCGGCGCCGATCAGGTTCGCATTGAGTTCGCCAAGTGGGCCCTGTCCACCAACGAGACCGGCAGCGAGCGTGCCAAGGAAGAGGCCAAGAAGGCGGAAGAAGCCAAAGCCAAGGCAAAGGCCCAGAAGAAGGCCGCCAAGGAAAAGTAATCCCTGCTGAAACAAAAATCCTCCGTAGGCGCAAGCCATACGGAGGATTTTCTTGTGTCATGTTACTCGAGAATTTCCTTTGCGATATAGATGGGGCGGTCTTTGCTCTGCTCAAAAATGCGGCCTACATATTCTCCGATGATGCCGATGCAAAGCAGCTGGGTGGCACCCAGCAGCAGAATCAGCACGATCACCGTGGCATAGCCCGGCACATTGATGCCCCAGATCAGCTTTTGCAGCACCACGCATATCAGATAGATGACAGCGGCGGCACCGGTCACACCGCCGATCCACGTGGCAAGGCGCAGCGGCGCGGTGGAAAAGCCGATGATGCCCTCAATGGCATAGTTGAGAAGCTTGGTAAAGCTCCATTTTGTCTTTCCCGCGTGACGCTGGCAGGCCGTGTAGGGGATAAACTCCGTTTCATAGCCGACCCACGCAAAAATGCCCTTACTGAACCGGTGGTATTCGCCCAGACACAGAATGCTTTCCGCCACGCTGCGGCGGAAGGTGCGAAAATCGCTGGCATCGGGTTGCAGTTTGACTCTGGAAAGACGGTTGATCAGACTGTAGAAGCTTTTTTTGAAGAAGGAAAGCACCTGGCTCTCCCCACGGCGATCCTGATAGGCGGCCACCACATCGATCTGCGGCTTTTCATCCAGTATGCGCACCATATCCCGCACGATTTCCGGCCGCTGCTGTAAATCTGCATCGATCAGACACAGATATTCCCCGGTAGCATGCCGCAACCCGGCGTACAGCCCGGCCTCTTTGCCGAAATTCCGGGAAAAGGAGATCACCCGCACGGGGCAGGCCTGCTGCCGGTACAGCTTTTTCAGATTGTGCAGCGTGGCATCCCGGCTGCCGTCATCGATATACACGATCTCAAAATCATATCCGCAGCCGTCAAAGGCTTCGCACACGGCCTGCTGAAAGGCGGCCACATTTTCCGCTTCATTGTAGCACGGGACGATCAGGGAAAGTTTCATAGGCATTCGATCCGTTTCCTTTGGTTTTCCTTATTATATGCCCCATAGCCCGCCCCGTCAAGCATGCATTGCCCACAAAAAGCATACTTTTTATAAAAGGCCGCCGTAGCGGAAATGCCGGGAAGGGGAATTGATATGGGATATGACATTGATTACAGGGCAGGCAAGCGCCGGAGTCGACACGGACGGGGGCTACTTTTGACATCGCTGGAACTTCTTGGCTGCTGCGCGGCCAGAATTCTGCTGCCGCAGGCGCTGGAAAATCTGCGCCGGATGCTGTTTCCGGCGCAGGCCATTGCCGCGTTTGCCCAATCCCTGCTGCCACAGTGAAAAAATGGATGGTAATTCCTGCCGCTTCTGGTTGCAAAGTTCCGGAAAGAATGCTATAATGATAGCGTAAGTATCCGTAACCATTGCACGAACCGAAAATGGAGAATTGCCATGCGATCATTACAAAAGCTATCTGCCTGGTTCCTGATCGCCGCGCTGCTGCTGACCTGCCTGCCCAGCCCGGCACACAGCCAGACCAATCTGACAGACCAATCGAATTCCAACGCCACCTCCGGCTATCGGGTCAACCCGCTCTACGCCTCCGTTGCGGCTGCCCTGAATCCGGACAAAGCGCCGCCGTCCCATGTCCAGACTGCATCCTTGACCGCGGCGGACATCAGCACCACACTGGAGCAGGCCGCTGCCGCTCTGCGGGCGGGACTTGCCCAGCGCAGCGCCGAGATCTGTGTCAGCTTCCGGCTTGGCGCCTCTTTTGGCGAGGATGATATCTGGCAAAGCGCCATGGCCCACACCGGCCAGCCCGGGGAAGGGGACAGTCTGCTCTGGCAGTATTACGATCTGACATGGAATATGACCATGGATACGCTCTCCGGTGTGGATTATATCACGGTGCATTATCTGCCCAATTATTTCACAACGGCCCAGCAGGAGCAGGAGCTGGACAGTGCCGTTTCCACCCTTCTGACCCAGCTGAATCTGGCTGGAAAGTCGGATTATGAAAAGCTGAAAAGCATCTACGGCTGGATCTGCAGCAATGTTGCCTATGACTATGATCACAACTCCGATAAAACCTATCTGCTGCAATACACCCCCTATGCCGCGCTGGTAAGCAAAAAGGCATCCTATCAGGGCTATGCCCTGCTGCTGTATCGCCTGTGTCTGGAGGCGGGGATCGACTGCCGTGTGATCAGCGGAACGGCCAGCGGTGCCCACGCATGGAACATCGCCGGCCTTGGCGGACAGTATTACAATCTGGATCCCGCGCTCGATGCTGTCAGCCACGCAGCGGACAAGGCATATGCCTATTTCCTCAAGGGCGCCGGCAGCTTCACCCGCCACACCCGCAGCGAAGAATATGAAACGCCCCAGTTCCACGGCCAGTACCCCATGTCCGCCGTGGACTATGGCACCAGCATTTCCTGGCCCCTGACCGGCCAATGCGGCACGGCCGCAAAATGGAGCCTCAGCGCCGATGGGGTGCTGACCATCTCCGGCACCGGGGCCATGCAGGACTTCTATTCCTCCAACCCCGGTTGGCATGACTATCGGCACCAGATTCGCAGCGTGATCGTGGAAAAGAATGTCACCACAGTGGGCGCTTATGCCTTCTACTATTGCCCCAATCTGGAAAAAGCCGAAATCCGGGGCGCAGCTTCCATCGAAGAAGCGGCATTTCTCGGCTGTGGCAGTCTGAAAACCATTGCGCTGGAACAGGTGACGGCCATTAAAGACTCCGCTTTTTCCGAATGCGCGGCGCTGGAAGCTCTCTCCCTTGGCAAGGGGCTGTCCTCCTTCGGCCAGCAGGTGCTATACGGCTGCGCCAAGCTGAAAACCATTTCCGTTTCGGCGGATAACAAAAGCTTCTGCGCCGAAAATCAGGTGCTTTTCAACCGGGATAAAACCGTGCTTGTGGCGGCGGCCGCAATTTCCGGCAGCTACAGTGTGCCCAACACGGTTCGCCAGATGGGAGATTATGCCTTTGCCTTCGGCACGGGACTGACGGAAATTTCTCTCCCCGCAGCATTGGAGCAGCTGCCCGAGGGCGCGTTCTACGGCTGTACGGGGCTGAAAAAGGTCACTTTCGCCGCCGGATTGCAGGTGATCGGTTCCTGCGCTTTCCAGGACTGCGCGGCGCTGGAAACCGTCACCCTGCCCGACACCCTGACCACCATCGGTAACCGTGCCTTCTCCGGCTGCGTGTCCCTCGGGAAGCTGGAGCTGCCCGCGGCCCTGACCACCATGGAAGAGCAGGCCCTTGCCGGATGCACGGCGCTGAAAACGGTCATTTTTGCCTCCGCGCCGGAGATTGCCGCGGACACCTTCGCAAAAGTGGCGGCGGAAGTGTCCTATCCGGATCCCGCCTGCGGCGGTAACTGGACGGCCCAGCGCCTGCTGGACTATGGCGGTGTCCTGCAGTGGAAGGCTTACACGTTGCATGTATATAAGAAAACGGTCACACCGCCCACCTGTACCACGGCCGGCTTCACCACCTACACCTGCGCCTGTGGCCACAGCTATCAGGGCGATGAAACACCGGCTTCTGATCACAGCTGGGACAGCGGCAAGATCACCATCGAGCCCACCGCCGAGAAGGATGGGGAGCTGACCTATACCTGCACCGTCTGCGGTGCCACGAAAAAGCAGACTATCCCCGCCCATACCCACGATTATAAGACCTCCGTCGTCGCGCCGACCTGTACGGCCGGGGGCTATACCCTCCATACCTGTTCCATCTGCTCCCACAGCTACCAGTCGGATCCCGTTGCGGCGCTGGGACACAGCTTCAAAAACTATGTCAGCGATAAAAACGCCACCTGCGACAAGGACGGCACCAAAACCGCTGCCTGTGAGCATGGCTGTGGCACCAGTGATGTGCAGCCGGAGCCCGGCACGGCCCTGGGGCACGATTATGGCGAGTGGGTGATTGTGACCCCGGCCACAACCCAGACCGAGGGTCTCAAGCGCAAAACCTGTAAACGCTGCGACCACTACGAGGAGCAGCCCATTGCCATACTGGTTGGGCCCGACAAGCTGACCTCCGATACCTACCATATCAATGATACCCATATTACCGGTATCAGCGCCAAAACGACCCTGACGGATTTTCTTGCGAAATTCGATGAGAGCGAGTATCTCATGGTCTGCCGGGATGGAGAGCCCGTCTCCGGTGACAGCCTGATCGGCACCGGTATGGAGCTGCGGCTGGTGGTTGGCGAGGAAGTGCGCCAGAGCCGCATTCTGGTGGTGACCGGAGATGTCAACGGCGATGGCGAGATCTCCATCACGGATATGGTATCCGTCAAGGCTCATGTGCTGCAAAAGACCACGCTGAAAGATGCCTTTGTCCTTGCGGCGGACACCAATCAGGACAGCAACGTTTCCATTACGGATTTCATACAGATCAAAGCCCATGTATTAGGCAAAAGCACCATCGTCCCCGGCACGTCCGGGGCAGACCGTTCCGCCTGATCGCCGGAGGATAAGGAGAAAAATATGAAAAAAATTTGGATGATCATTCTGGCTGCCGTTGTCTGCGTGAGCCTGTTTGCCATGCCCGCGCTGGCCACCAATGCCACCGCCAGTTTGGACGGCCCCGGCGTTGTTCGTGCGGGGGACACCATTACTCTGACCTTCAAGCTCAACGGAACGGATATTTTCGGCGCTTCCGGCACCATTTCCTATGACAAATCCCAGCTGACGCTGAAAAGCACGGCGGTCAAGGTGCAGTCTCCGTGGATGGTGGAGTTCAGCAATGAAACCTTTGTGGCTTACGACAATCTGCTCGAAAGCCCGATCAATAAATCCACCAGCCTCTTTACCGTGACCTTTAAGGTCAACAGCTCTTTGAAAACCGGCACGAAGATCACCGTCTCCTGTCTGGATGTGACGGCTACCGACGGTTCTTCGGATGCGAAGATCGGCACTGTCAGCTACAGCACCACCATCGCCGCCCCCAAGTCTACGGATAATTCCCTCAAGAGCATGACCGTGGACAACGCCACCATTTCCCCGGCTTTCAGCCCTGATGTGACCCAGTATACCGCCAGCGTGCCCTATTCCGTGGAAAAGCTGGAAATTTCCGCCAAGGCCAATGACAGTGCGGCAAATGTCTCCGTTTCCTCGCCGCCGCTGAAACCCGGCGGCAGCACCGTGGCCACCGTCACGGTCACGGCGGAGAACGGTGCGGAGCGGGTCTACACCATCGTAGTCGAGCGGGAACAGGATCCCAATTATGTGGCCTCTGACAATTGCTTCCTTGCGTCCATCGAGGTGGAGGGCTTCCTGCTCTCGCCTGTGTTCCGCACCGATGTGACGGAGTATGTGGTGTGGCTTCCCTATGAGGTGGAGCAGATCAAGGTGACCGCCAGGGCCGCCCATTCTCTGGCCACCGCCAAGGTCACCGGCGGCAGCGCCCTTGTGGCCGGTCAGGATAATGAGATCACCATTGTCTGCAGGGCAGAGGATGGCACGGAGCGCACCTATAGAGTGAACGCCAAGCGGGCGGCCTCCCATGACGAGCAGCCAACCGAGCCGCCCCAGCCCACGGAACCCATTGAGACGACTGTGCCGCTCGAGCCCACCCAGCCCGACACCCAGCCGGATACGAAGCCGGTGCCCAGCGAAACCGTACCCAATGCGCCGGTGCAGAATAACGGTGGCGACAGGCTGCACATCGACTGGTGGTTTGTGGTGATCATCGGGGTGCTGTGTCTGGCCTTTGGCCTGGCTCTCGGCCTGTTCATCGGTCTCGGCAAGCGGGACGCGCAGGAAGAGGATGAGGACGAATCCGGTTCGGATGAAGCGGAAGAAACCCTCCCGCCCGCCGATCAGGGTGCCACCATGCCCATCGTGCCCGCCATGGAGCCGCTGGAAGTGGAAGAACCCCAGCCCGAGCCCGCCGAGCCGGAGCAGGAGGACGTGCTCAAGGATTTCCCCAGGGACCTTCTGAAAGATCTGCCGGAGGATCTGCTGCGCGACCTTCTCAGCGAGGATAAATAACACCCACGGGGCCGCAAATGCGGCCCCGTGTGCCTTACCCTCTGAGAAATTACTTGACAACCGTTTTTTGCGTGATATCATGATATTTGTGATGGATAACTGTCCGTGAACGCCGTTCAATAACAATAAATAAGGAGGAAACATCGATGAAGAAAGCTACACTTCTGTGCCTTTTGCTGGCGGCGATGCTGCTGGTATCCTGTGCCGGGCCTGCTTCCGATGGCACATTGCCACCCACGGATGCAACCTCGCAGCCGCAATTCACGGAAAATCCCGATTCCACGCCCCAGCCGACCGAGACGGCTTCCGGCACGGAAATCAGCGAGTTTTCCATGTTCCGCTTTTTGTCCGACTCCAATACGACCCAGACGCTATATCCGGATACGGAGTTGGTTCCGCCCGGAACCCTTACGGAAGTGGATCACATTCCCCAGCCGGAACAGACCCTTGTGGGAACCACGGTGGAGGTGGCCTTTGAACCGGCCCGGGTTGACAATCAGGTCTTCCACTATATGCGAAATGCCCAGACCAGGGAAGAGAGACTCGTGGTTTTCCTTTGCGCCGCTGACACCAAATGGCCACTGATGATGGTTTTCAAGACCGGTTTCGGCAGCGCGGAGACGCTACTGGAGCATTTGCTCAGCGGTGACGCTTTCCATGGGGAAATCGTGGCAATGGTCAATGTGGATCCGGTGGAAGGCATGGTTTATGTGGCCAATGCGGCCCGCGAAAGCGATCAGGTCGCACCGGAGGAAATCGTGAACGGCTCGCAGCCCGGACAGCTCAGCGGTGAACAGTACGTCGGCATTCTCGATGGTGGGGAAGCGCTGATGATGAAGGGCATTCATGGCGACAGTATCAGCGATGGTCTGCGCGAGGATCTGGAAGTGTTCTGGGAACGTTATGATCGCTTTGACCTGCGGGACAGCATGCCGGTAGACGGTGTGTGACACACATAAATATTGCAAGCCGATGGTGGATGCCACCATCGGCTTTTCATATGCGCACCCTATATACATATTTCCAACCCTTCGGCATATGCTGGAACGAATGGGGGGATCGTGTGCGCAGGCGATTTGTGCCGGAACGGGGGTTCTGGCTGTATCTTGCGGCGGCGGTACTGCTGCTTCCGGCGAAATGGCTGGCAGCGTCACTGCTGGCGGCGCTGGTGCATGAAATGTTTCACTGGCTTGTCCTTGCGCTTCTGGGGCGCGGGCGCTCTGCGGTGCGCCTGTCCGCCCGGGGGGCGGGGCTGGACGCAGCGGGGCTCAGCCGGGGCGCGGAGCTGCTGTGCACGCTGGCCGGGCCGGTGGGGGCGCTGCTCCTGCTGTTTTCCGGCAGGCATTATCCACGCCTGGCCATCTGCGCGCTGGCGCAGTCGGCTTACAATCTTCTGCCGGTGTATCCGCTTGATGGGGGACGGGCGGTGTACTGCCTGAGTTCTCTTGTGCTGCACCCCGCCTTTGCCACGGCGCTGACGGTATTTCTCGGCTGGCTGACCATCGGGCTGCTGCTTGGGCTGTCCTTTTACGCCTGTTTCTGGGGCGGCCTCGGCCCTGCGCCCCTGCTTTGTGTTGCCATTTTAATGTGGAAAGCAAAAATACCTTGCAAACCGCCGCGTTTGGCATTACAATAGGAGCAAACAACGACTGAGGTGCCCTTATGAATGATCAACTCCGGCGCATTCTGCCCACGGTGCAGAAGCCTGCCCGCTACACCGGCGGGGAATATAACGAAATTCGCAAGGACCCGGCCACCGTGCGGGTGAACGTGGCCTTCTGCTTTCCCGATACCTATGAGATCGGCATGTCCAATCTGGGTATGCGGATTTTGTACGGCGTGATGAACAAAATGGATGGCGTGTGGTGCCAGCGTGTATTTGCACCGTGGGGCGATATGGAAGATGCCATGCGCCAGAACAATATCCCCCTCTGGGCACTGGAAAGCGGCAGCCCGGTTCGGGATTTTGACATGATCGCTTTCACCCTGGGCTATGAAATGTGCTACACCAACCTTGTGAACATGCTCCTGCTGTCCGGTGTAGAGCTGTATGCGAAGGACAGGCAGGGATTGCACAACATGGTCTTTGCCGGCGGTGTCTGCGCCTTCAACCCGGAGCCGCTGGCCCCCTTTGTGGACTTCTTCTCTCTGGGAGAAGGGGAAGAAAGCACCGTGGAGATTGTGGCGCTGTATGACCGGGCCAAGGCCGAGGGATGGAGCCGGGAGCGCTTTCTGGAAGAGGTATCCAAAATCGAGGGTGTGTATGTGCCCTCTTTCTATGAGCATCACTATGGGGAAGATGGCACACTGACCGCCATCACCGTCCGCCCCGGTGCCCCGGAAAAGGTGAAAAAGCGCATTGTGGAGGATCTGGACAGCGCCTACTGGCCCACGGATATGATCGTGGCCTCCACGGAGATCGTCCACGACCGGGCCAATCTGGAAGTTTTCCGGGGCTGCATCCGTGGCTGCCGGTTCTGTCAGGCCGGCTTTTCCTGCCGCCCGGTGCGCCGCAAAAGCCCGGAGGTGCTCTATCGGCAGGCGGTGCAGACACTGGAAAACTCCGGCCACAATGAGATCACCCTTTCCAGCCTCTCCACCTCCGATTACCGTGGGCTGAAGGATCTGACGGACGAGCTGATTCCATACTGCGCCCAGCACCGGATCAATCTCTCCGTGCCATCGCTGCGGGCGGACAACTTCTCCCGGGAGCTGATGGAAAAATTGCAGACCGTGCGAAAAAGCGGCCTG
>CAYSJX010000027.1:14164-15905 GCA_964431445.1 uncultured Oscillospiraceae bacterium
AATTTGACGGAGGAGGAAATCCTCACCACCTGCGCCAATGCTTTTTCCGGTGGCTGGAGCAATGTCAAACTGTATTTCATGCTGGGCCTGCCCACCGAGACGGACGAGGATGTGTTGGGCATTGCGGAGCTTGTCTACAAGGTCATTCAGACATGGAAAGCGGTCGCCACCAATAAAAAGCGGGGCCTGCGGGTGCATGTGGCCACGGCCTACTTTGTTCCCAAACCCCACACCCCCTTCCAGTGGGAAAAGCAGATCACGCCGGAGGAATATCTGCGCCGGTGCAAACTGCTCAAGAGCCATTTCTATTCCAAATCCATTGAATATGATTATCACGCGCCGGAGCTGAGCCGTCTGGAGGCGGTTTTTGCCCGGGGGGACCGGCGGCTTGCCCCGGTGATCGAGGATGCGGCGCGCCACGGTGCCCGTCTGGACGGGTGGGACGAGTATTTCCGCTATGATATCTGGCTGGAGTCCTTCGCCCGCTGCGGTGTGGATGTGTCGTATTATACCACCCGTGGCTTTGACGAGGAGCAGCTGCTGCCATGGGACAGTGTGGATGTGGGAGTCAGCCGGGGCTTCCTGCTGCGCGAGCGCAGGCGGGCCTACGCCGGGCAGATCACCCCGGACTGCCGGGCCGGCTGCGCCGGCTGCGGTGCCAATGGACTGTTGCGGGAGGTAGAGTGCGATGCCTAGATTGCTGTTTGAAAAGACGGGGAACGCCGTCTATATTTCCCATCTTGATCTGATGCGGCTGTTTCAGCGGGCCTTTCAGCGGGCGGGACTGGTGCTGCGGCACAGTCAGGGCTTTAATCCCCGCCCCATTGTGTCCATCGCGCTGCCCCTGTCTCTGGGAATGGAAAGCCGCTGCGAGCTGCTGGATTTTGAACTGGAAGGGGAGTACCCACCCTATGAGCGGATGGTGGAGCTTCTCAATGCGGCCCTGATCGATGGTGTGCGCGCCCAGCAGGTGTATGATAACGGCCGCCGCATTCGGGATCTTTCGCTGCTCGATTGCACGGTTTGCCTGCACTATGATGCCGGAATTCCGGCCGGCGGAGCAGGCGAGATCGAGACGCTGCTGCGCTCCGGGGCGCTTTTTGTGGATAAAAAGAGCAAATCCGGCCCCGTGCGGCAGGATATCAGCCCAATGATCCGCTCTGTCGGTACCACCGTGGAAGACGGGAAGATTTTCATCCGTGCCCTGATCTGCTGCCAGAATCCATCTCTGAACCCCATGCTGCTGGCGCAGGCAGTGGAGCGGTATCTGCCCCGGCTGCGGCCGGACTATGTGAGCGCCATGCGGGAAGAACTGTATGACGCGCAGGAACAGATTTTTCGATAAAATAAGGAGAAGCATATGAAAGATTACGAACTGGAACAGTGCCCCATTTGCCGTGGCGCCGGAATTTTGACCCATGAGGGTGGCTGGTGTGTGCAGGTCGAATGCGCCGATTGCAGCGCCCATACCGTCTATGTTGAGTACGAGACCCCGCAGGAGCAGGAACAGGCCGAACAGCAGGTAATTCACCTGTGGAACATCGGCAAGGTCGTCCACAGCGAACGGGGCGAATAAAACCCGACACCGTGTGGAAATCCCCCAGTTAGACGCAAAAGAATAAAAATGTGTCATTGTTATGAAAAAGAGTAGAGTGACAGCAAAAAAAGCGCAAAAAGCCCCTATCAAAAGCTCGGTGCTCGTAAGACAGTAAAAACTGAATTTTGTGGAACAGGCATGATG
>CAYSJX010000028.1:0-15464 GCA_964431445.1 uncultured Oscillospiraceae bacterium
GATGATGAACATGGAGCGCCGCAACGGTTCCGACAAGCCCGTCATCCGCAAGGCGCTGGTGGAGCTGGACGGCAAGCCCTTCCGCTACTTTGCCGAGCATCGGGCCCAGTGGGCGGTGGAGACCTGCTTCACCTACCCCGGTGCCATCCAGTATTTCGGGCCCGGTGAGGTCTGCGACCTGACCACCCGCACACTGGCACTGGAAAAGCTGTAAAATCTTCCACATGGCGCGCTGCCCACCCGGGCGACGCGCCATTTTCCATATTTCGGGGGATGTTCATTTGCCAATGATGTGAGACCGGAAAAAAGCGAAAGAGATGTAAGCGTCACTGCATTGATCCGGGTATTCAACTCGTGGGGCAAATACCGCCTGTTTTGCTTCTGATTCTGTACTACACTATACATGGCGGTTGAGTCCTTTCGTCAGGTTTGGGGGTGGTGACTTTATTCTAACGCACTCAATCGCTTTTTTCTATTCTTTCAGTCTCACATCTGTTGTAACGCTACAACCATTTTCCACTTTCCAGGGGAAAACCGCTGGACAAGGGCCTTCCTTTGCGGTATAATGACAGGAAAGGAAAAACGGAGGGATGATATGGCAGAGCTGGGCTTTGGATTTCTGCGGCTTCCGCAGCAGGACGGTGCCGTTGATTACACCGTACTCAATGAAATGGTGGATCTGTTTCTGGCCGGCGGTGGCCGCCGGTTTGATACCGCCTATGTGTATCTCGACGGCCAGAGCGAGGTGGCCATTGGAAAAGCCGTGGCCGATCGCTACAGCCGGGACAAATTCCACCTGACCACCAAGCTGCCGGGCTATAACTGTACCACCCGGGCCGAATGCGAGTCCATATTCCGGCAGCAGCAGGACAGATGCCGGGTGGATTATTTCGATGTGTACATGCTCCACTGGCTCACCCGCAGCCGTTATGACCATGCCCAGCGCTATGACCAGTTTGCCTTTTTGCAGGAACTGAAGCAGGCGGGGCTGGCCCGGCAGATCGGCTTTTCCTTCCATGATACACCCCAGCTGCTGGAGCGGATTTTGACTGACCATCCGGAGGTGGACTGCGTGCTGCTGCAGCTGAACTATCTGGACTGGGAGAGTGAAGGGGTTCAGTCCCGGCTGTGCTACGAGGTGGCCCGCCGCCATGGCAAGCAGATCATCGCCATGGAGCCGGTGAAGGGCGGCACGCTGGTGCGCGTTCCACCGGAGGCGGAGAAGCTAATCGAATCCATCGCCCCGGGCAAAAGCCCCGCTTCTCAGGCCGTGCGCTTTGTGCGCAGTCTGGAGGGAGTCAGCACCGTCCTGAGCGGCATGAGTTCTCCGGAGCAGATGCGGGATAATCTGGCCCTCATGGAGAGCATGACCCGGCAGGAAATGCGCGTCATGCTCGCCGCGGCGGAGCATATCCGGGACACCGTCTCCGTCGGCTGCACCGGTTGTGGCTACTGTCTGTCCCACTGCCCGCAGCTGCTGCCCATTCCATCGATTTTCCGGCTCTATAATGAATACCGGTTCTATCCCCGGCACAAGTGGAAGATCGACCCGGCCTACGCCCTTCTGGCGCAGGAGCAGGGGCCGGCCTCCGATTGTGTCGCCTGCGGAAGCTGTGAGGCCAACTGCCCCCAGCATCTGCCCATTTCCCGCTATATGAAAGCTGCTGCTGAAGCATTGGAGGTACCGTAATATGCATACAATTACCGATTTGACACTGGATGAAGAGCGTGCCCTGTACGGCTGCCGGGATACGGTGGCCCTGCGCTGCCGGTTCGATGGCCCGGCCGATGGCGAAAGCGCCTTCAAAGAATGCGACAATGTGCAGGCCATTGACTGCTTTTTCAACCTGCGCTATCCCTTCTGGCACGACAGAACGCTGCTGATCGAAAATTGCGATATGACACAGCTTTGCCGTGCCGCCCTGTGGTACAGTCAGGATGTGACCGTGCGCGGCTCCCGCCTGCATGGCATCAAGGCCCTGCGGGAATGCCACCGGGTGACCATGAGCGACTGTGATGTGATCTCAACGGAATTTGGCTGGCGCAGCCGGGATGTTTCCATGCGCAATGTCAGCGTTTCGGGAGAATACTTCATGTTCGAGGCAAAGCAGCTGCATTTTTCCAATGTGCGGCTGAAGGGGAAGTATTCCTTCCAGTACATCGAAAATTCCACCTTTGAAAACTGCGATTTCGACACGAAGGATGCCTTCTGGCACGCAAAAAATGTGACCGTGCGCAACAGCACGGTCAAGGGCGAGTATCTGGCGTGGTACTGCGAAAACGTCACCTTTGAGAACTGCACCATCATCGGCACCCAGCCGCTGTGCTACTGCCAGGGGCTGAAGCTGATCAACTGCCGCATGGTGGATACGGATCTGTCCTTTGAACGCTCCGATGTGCAGGCCACCCTGACCGCACCCATCGTCAGCATCAAAAATCCCCGGCGTGGCGTGATCAGCGTCCCGGCGGTGGATCAGGTGATCATGGACGATCCCGAAGCCCGCGGTATCATCCGCGTGCCGGGCGGTATCGTGTAATCCCCATAAAACCAAAAGCAGCAGAGGCCCACGCCCCTGCTGCTTCCTTTTATACTTTTTTCCGGTTATACAGCTTGGCGAGACCGCCCTGGCTGGTTTCCCGGAAGCGGTGATCCAGATGGATACCGGTTTCCTTCATGGCCCGGCAGACCATGTCATAGCTGATATTGCGTGAGCCGGTCAGGAAATAGCTCATGTTGCATGCGTTCATGGCCCGCAGGGCGGCAACGGCGTTGCGCTCAATGCAGGGGATCTGCACAAGGCCGCAGATGGGATCGCAGGTCAGCCCCAGATGGTGTTCCATGGCCACCTCCGCCGCGTATTCCACCTGCTCCAGCTCCTGCTTGTACAGCTCCGCCAGCGCGGCGGCCGCCATGGAGCAGGCGGTGCCGATCTCGGCCTGACAGCCGCACTCGGCCCCGGAGATGGAGGCGTTGGTCTTGGTCAGATTACCGATGATGCCGGCGGCAGCCAGACCACGGCAAATCTCCTCGTCCGTAAAGCCCTTGGTGTCCTGGGCGTATTTCAGCACGGCGGGCACCACACCGCAGGCCCCACAGGTGGGGGCGGTGACGATGGTACCGTTGTCCGCGTTCTGTTCCGCCACGGCGTAGGCATAGGCCGCCAGCTGCTGGAATTCCACCAGCGCGGGCTCCCGGATGGCCAGCTCCGTCTCGTAAAGCTCCCGTGCCTTGCGCCGGACATTCAGCCCGCCGGGCAGCACGCCCTCCGCCGCCAGGCCGTCCGCAATGGAGCGCTTCATGGTCTGCCAGACCTCCAGCAGGAAGGGCCAGATCTCCGGGCCCTCGTTCAGCTCCACATAATCGGACAGGCGGCGAATATAGCGCCATTTGCAGAAATCCTTGATCTCCGCGAAGGAATGCTCCACATACACATCGTCCGTTACCGCGCCGGGCTGGCCCGCAATGCGGATGTCACCGCCGCCGATGGACTCGACCCGCAACGGCTTGCCCTCTTTCCCGCCCCGGATGGCGATCAGATCCATGGTGTTGGGGTGGGCATCGGGCAGCACCACATCGGAAGAATCGATCTGGGTGGGCAGCGGCGAGAGCACCTGCCGCAGCACCCGGTCAGTTCCGTGGCCCACACCGGTCTTGCTCAGAGAGCCGTAGAGAATGACGCGGAATCCCTCTGCGTCCGGATTTTGCTGCCGGAACAGCTGTGCGGCCCGCTCCGGCCCCATGGTGTGGGAGGAGGAAGGGCCTTTGCCGATTTTGTAAATATCACGGATGGATTTCATGGATGAACCCACCTTTCCTGTATTCCTGCTGGTAATATAGCAAATTTTCGGGAAAATTACAATGGATTTTCCGAAATAATTGCCCGGATATGGGCGGGGGTGGTGCCGCAGCAGCCCCCAACCAGTGCCGCGCCCTGCCTGATGCACCGGCGAAGGATCGCCCCAAAGGCGGCAGGTTCCAGATCGTAGCGGGCGATGCCGTCGGAGCCAATGACGGGGTTGCCGGCGTTGGGTTTACATAATATTGGTCCCTTTACATGCCGCCGCAGTCTGGTTACCAGATCGGCCGTCCCATCGTCCGCCGCCACACAGTTAAAGCCCACGGCCGCCGCCCCGGCCTGTTCCAGCCCCCGCAGCACCGGCCCGGCCTCCCGGCCGGAAAACAGGGCGCCGTCCGGCTGCATGGTGAAGCTGTACATCGCCGCCCCGGCCCCTTCCAGCTCCGCCGCGCAGAGGATGGCTTCCGCCTCGTTGGGATACATCAGCGTCTCCGCGGCCAGCAGATCCGCCCCGCCATCGATCAGGCCCCGGATCTGGCGGCGGTAATTGTCCACCAGAAGGTCAAAATTCCCCTCGTCAAAGCTGTCACAGAAGGCAGCCAGCGTGGTCAGATTGCCGGCGATCAGGCATTGAGGCGCGGCAGAGCGGGACAGAGCCACAAGGGCGGCATTGACGGCCTCCGTCTGCCGGGCGAGCCCCACCCGTTCCAGCGCCATGGGCTGTGCCTGAAAGGTGGGGGCATACAGCACATCGGCCCCTGCCTCGGCATACTGCCGCTGCAGCAGCACCAGCGGCTGGGGATTGGCAAGGATCCATGCCTCGGCGCAGCAGCCCCGGGGCATCCCGGCCATCAGCAGATTGGAGCCGGTGGCCCCGTCCAGAATCAGCGACCCGCGCCGCAGTCTGTGGTGAAATTCTTGCGTAGTAAGCATGAAAAACCGCCTTGTTCGTATTCTGCGCCTATTATACGCCAAAGTGCCGCCGAATGCAACCGGGACGGGCTTTTTTGCCGCATCTTTCCCGCTTTTCGTCTGCCGGGTCATTGACGGCGGCGGGGAAATCTGCTACAATTGGCAAAAACGCTGAAAAGAGGTTCTTACCATGAAAAAAACCGTTCTTCGTGAGTATGCCCGACTGATCGCCCGGGTGGGCCTGAATGTCCAGAAGGGGCAGGATGTGCTGGTCTATGCCGGACTGGATCAGCCCGAATTTGTCAAAATGGTGGTGGAAGAGTGCTACCGTGCCAAGGCCCGGGAGGTCACCGTCCAGTGGCTCTATGACCCGCTGGAAAAGATCCACAACCGCTACCAGAGCGTCAAGACCATGGCCGATGTGCCCGAGTGGGTGAAGGCCCGGCAGGAACACTGGTGCCAGACATTGCCCTGCCGCCTGTTCATCGAGTCCTCCGATCCCGATGGGATGAAGGGCATGAACATGGAGAAGGCGGCCAGGGCCAGAAAGATCTCCTATCCCATCTTGAAGCCCTATTCCGACCGGCGGGACGGCCTGCAGCAGTGGTGCATTGCCGCGGTACCCGGTGCCGCGTGGGCCAGGAAGGTTTTCCCCGGCCTGCGCACCGGTGCTGCCGTGGAAAAGCTGTGGGAGGCCATTTTGTCCGCCGCCCGGGTGACGGAGGACTCCGTCAAGTCCTGGGAAGACCACAATGCCAATCTGCGTGCCCGCTGTGACTATCTCAACAGCCTCGGCATCGAAAAGCTGCACTACACCGCCGATAACGGCACCGATCTGACCGTGGGCATGATTCCGGAGGCCGTCTTCTGCGGCGGCAGCGAAACCAGCCGCCAGAACATCACCTTCAATCCCAACATCCCCTCGGAGGAGTGCGTCATCTCCCCCATGCGGGGACAGGCGGAGGGCATCGTCTATTCCACCAAGCCCCTGAGCTACAATGGCCAGCTGATCGACGGCTTCTTCATGCGCTTTGAAGACGGCCATGTGGTGGAGTCCGGCGCCCGGGTGGGCGAGGAAAACCTGCACACCATGCTCTCCATGGACGAGGGCGCGTCCTATCTGGGCGAATGCGCGCTGGTGCCCCAGCACAGCCCCATCTGCGAAAGCGGCATCCTGTACTATAACACCCTCTTCGATGAAAACGCTGCCTGCCACCTGGCGGTGGGCCGTGGCTTCAACGATACCATCCGGGACTATCACAGCAAGACCAATGAGCAGTGCAAGGCGCTGGGCATCAACGATTCCATGATCCATGTGGATTTCATGATCGGCTGCGACAGTATGAACATCGATGCCATCTGCGCCGACGGTAAGATCGTGCCCATCTTCCGCAACGGCAACTGGGCGTTTTAAGCCTTTATGACGGAATTCGACAAGCTGCACACCGGGGAAATTTACTTTCCCGGTGACAGTCAGATTCTGCGCGAGCAGCTGCACTGTCAGGAAAAGCTCTATGACTATAACCGGACCCGCCCCGGCGAGGGGGCACGCCGCTTCGCCCTGCTGCGGGAAATGTTTGCCGAGATCGGGGCGGACTGCTATATTGAGCCGCCGCTGCACGCCAATTTCGGTGGCCGCCATGTCCATTTTGGAGCAGGAATCTACGCCAACTACAACCTGACACTGGTGGACGATACCCATATCTATGTGGGGGACGGCACCATGTTCGGCCCCAATGTGGTGCTGGCCACCGCCGGTCACCCCATCGATCCGGCCCTGCGCGCCCGTGGCCTGCAATACAATCTTCCCATCACCATCGGCCGCAACTGCTGGCTGGGAGCCGGGGTGATCGTGCTGCCCGGTGTGACCATTGGCGACAATGTGGTCATCGGCGCGGGCAGCGTGGTCACGAAGGATCTTCCTTCCGATGTGGTGGCGGTGGGCAATCCCTGCCGGGTGCTGCGCCCGGTGGGAGCGCGTGACCGGCAATATTATTACCGGGACAGGCAGATCGATCCTGCATTGTTTGGATAAGTTTTTCAAAAAACTGAAAAAAGGGCTTGCATTTCCCAAAGAAGTATGGTATTATATGCGGGCGATTGAGATTGCTGGGGCGATTATGCCCTTTTATATGAAAAGAAAGAGGTGAACGAAATGAAGGAAGGTATCCATCCCAAGTACGAACAGACCACGATCCGCTGCGCCTGCGGTAACACTTTTACCACCGGCTCCACCAAGAAGGATATTCGTGTGGAAATCTGCTCCAAGTGCCACCCTTTCTATACCGGCAAGCAGAAGCTGGTTGACACCGGTGGACGTGTTGATCGCTTCAACAAGCGTTTTGGCCTGAAGTGAGACGGAAAGTTCGTACTGCATTTCGCGGTACGAACTTTTTTGCCTTTTTGCGGGAAAATGTTGCACAGCTGGCCCGCTCTGTGCTATAATGACATGTGAATGTAACAGGAGGGAACCATGGAAGAGATCACGCAGGAGAACCGGCGCGAGCGCGCCATACTCGTTGGACTCAACGCAGACTGTTTCTCCCCGGCGCAGACGGCTACGGAGCAGTCGCTGCAGGAGCTGGAAGCGCTGCTGGAAACCGCAGGCGGCTTCTGCATCGCCAAAATGCTGCAAAACCGCCACACCCCCGACTCTCACAGCTTCATCGGAGAAGGGAAGGCGCAGGAGGTTCGTATGCTGGCCGAGGCCACCGAGGCAACCATGGTGGTCTTCGACAATGAGCTGTCCCCGGGCAACATCCGGGCGCTGGAGGAGATCATCGGATTGCCGGTGCTCGATCGCAGTGCCCTCATTCTGGATATTTTTGCCCAGCGCGCGAAGACGAAAGAGGGCCGATTGCAGGTGGAGCTGGCCCAGTACCAGTATCTGCTGCCCCGGCTGTCCGGCATGGGCAAGAGCCTGTCCCGGCAGGGCGGCGGCATCGGCACCCGTGGCCCGGGCGAGACGAAGCTGGAAAGCGACCGCCGCCATATCCGTGAGCGCATCACCCGTCTGGAGCGGGAGCTGGAGCAGGTGCGGCAGGTTCGTGCCGTTCAGCGGGAGCGGCGGATCAAAAACTCCGTGCCGGTGGTGGCGCTGGTGGGCTACACCAACGCCGGCAAATCCACCCTGCTGAATTTGCTGACGGATGCGGGGATCCCCGCCAACAACCGCCTCTTTGACACACTCGATACCACCTCCCGCACCCTGCGGGTATCGGATCAGCTGAGTGTGATTTTGTCTGATACGGTGGGCTTTATCGCCAAGCTTCCCCACCATCTGGTGGATGCCTTCCGCGCCACGCTGGAGGAGCTGGAATATGCGGACCTTCTGCTGCATGTGATCGATGCAGCAGACCCGGAGCGGGAAGCCCACATCCGGGTGGTGGATAGCCTGATCGACCGGCTGGCCAAGCCCGGCACCCCGGTGCTGCGCTGCTATAACAAGGCCGATCTGGTGCTGCCGGAGGATATTCCCACGGGGCAGGATGTGGTGGCCCTGTCGGCCCGGCTGGGCACCGGCTCCGCACAGCTGCTCGATGCCATCGAGCGGGCGCTGGGCGCGTCCCGGCACCATGCCGTTTTCACCCTGCCTTATTCCATGGGCAGCATGGTCGATACCCTGCACAGCAGCGCGCAGGTGCTGTCGGTGGAGTATACCGGCGGGGGAATCGTGGTGGACGCGGTGGTGGATGATATACTTTACGGCAGGCTGCGTGCCTGCGTGACGAAGGAGCTGTAGCCCTTGGAAGAGTATCTGGTGCCGACACGGTTCGGTGAGGATGCGTTCTATGAGAAAAAATCCCACTTCATCGGCCGCATCTGGCCGGTGGAGACGGAGGAAGAGGCGCAGGAAAAGATCCGGGACATGAAGCGCCAGCACTACGATGCCACCCACAACTGCTGGGCCTACATCATCCGCGATGGCGCGGTGCGCTTTTCCGATGACGGGGAGCCCGGCGGTACGGCGGGAATGCCCATGCTGCAGGTGCTGCAGCGGGAGGAGCTTTTCAATGTGGTCTGCGTGGTCACCCGCTATTTCGGCGGCATTCTGCTGGGCGCGGGGGGGCTGGTGCGGGCCTATACCAAAGGGGCGAAAATCGCCGTGGACGCGGCGGGAAAATCCATGAAACGGGTGTGGTCAGTGCTGTATGTGCCCTGCCCCTACAACTATTACGAGCGGGTTCGGCTGGAAGTGGCCGCCTTCGGCGGTGTCATCCGGGACGCGTCCTTCGGGGCAGAGGTGGAGCTGGAGCTGCTGCTGCCCGAGGCCCAGACCCGGCCTTTTGTACAGAGGCTGACAGAGATGTCCGCCGCCTGCATCGAATGCTTGCAGACGGGCAGTGAATACCGGGCCTTCCCGGTCACACAGGAGGGGTCAACATGACAGTGCGTGAAGAACTGGAGCGTCGGGAGCATCGAAATCTGCATCCGCTGGCGGCTTTTTCCGATGAGACCCGGGGCCGCCCGCTGGGCGAGCGGGAGCGGGAGCAGGATGTTCGCACCTGCTACCAGCGTGATACCGACAAAATCGTCCACTGCAAGGCGTTTCGCCGCCTGATGCATAAGACGCAGGTGTTCCTCCAGCCGGAGGGAGACCATTACCGCACCCGGCTGACCCACACGCTGGAGGTCACCCGCATTGCCCGCACCATGACCCGGGCGCTGGGGCTGAACGAGGACTTGGCCGAGGCCATCGCCATGGGTCATGATCTGGGCCACACCCCCTTCGGCCATGCCGGTGAGGCGGCGCTGGATCAGCTGGTCAGCGGCGGCTTTCGCCACAATGAACAGAGCCTGCGGGTGGTCGATCAGCTGGAAAACGACGGCCGCGGCCTGAATTTGACTTACGAGGTGCGCATGGGCATCGTCGGCCACACGGGGCCCTGCGTTCCGGAGACACTGGAGGGGCAGATTGTCCGCCGCTCCGATCAGATCGCCTATGTCAACCATGATATCGATGATGCCATCCGGGCCGGGATCCTCAGTAACGATGATATCCCCCGGGAACTGTCCGAGATTTTGGGCAGCACCCATTCCCAGCGGATCAATTCCTTCGTCTGCGATTTGATCGAGACCTCCCGGGAGGAGGGAAAAATCCTTCTTTCTCCTCAGATGGATCAGGCACTGCGGCAGCTGCGCAGCTTTATGTTCGAGCGTGTCTACCGCAATCCCGTGGCCAAGGGCGAGGAGACGAAGGCCAAGGACATGCTCAAGCGCCTGTTTGAATACTATTATGACCATCCCGAGGCTCTGCCGGAGGATTTCCAGCCCCAGATGAGCTTTGACGGGCTGGAGAGAATAGTGTGCGATTATATCGCCGGCATGACGGACAATTATGCCGTAGACAAATTTACCGAGCTGTTTATTCCCATGGGCTGGCATATCCGTGGGTGATGGAAAAGGTGGAAAGGAGGGCGGCGCATGGCGTTTTCCCCGGTATTTATCGATGAATTGATCGCCAGAAATCCCATTGAGGATGTGGTGGGGCAGCATGTCAATCTGCGCCGCAGCGGCGCTAATCTGTTTGGCCTGTGTCCCTTCCACGGCGAAAAAACGCCGTCCTTCTCCGTGGCGCCGGATAAGGGTATCTATTACTGCTTCGGCTGCCACAAGGGCGGCGGCGTGATCAATTTCGAAATGGAGATCGAGGGACTGAGCTACCCCGATGCCGTCCGGGCTCTGGCGGCCCGGGTAGGAATGGAGGTGCCGGAGGACGAGCAGTATCAGTCCCGTTACCGCCAGCAGGAGCGGCTCTGGGCCGCCTGCAAGGAGGCGGCGCGGTTCTTCCATCAGCAGCTTTTCACCCCCCAGGGGGCGCAGGGACTGGAATATCTGAATAAGCGTGGCCTGAGCCGGGCCACCGTGACCCGCTTCGGCATCGGCTACGCCCCGGACTCCTGGCATGCTCTGACCAGTGCTCTGAAAAAGAAGGGCTACACGGAGGAGGAGCTGAAAGAAGCGGATCTGGTCAGCAGCAAGGATGACCATGTTTACGACCGCTTCCGCAATCGGGTGATGTTCCCCATCATCGATGTGCGGGGCAATGTGCTGGGCTTCAGCGGCCGTGTGCTGGACGATGGCACCCCCAAATACCTCAACACCTCCGAAACCCTGATTTTCAACAAGCGTAAAAATCTTTTTGGCATGAACCTTGCCAAAAAGAGCAAGCAGAATTCCCTGATTCTGGTGGAGGGCAATGTGGACGTTGTTTCCATGCACCAGTACGGCTTTGACAACACGGTCGCCTCCCTCGGCACCAGCCTGACAGAGGATCAGGCCACCCTCATCAGCCGCTATGTCGATCAGGTCGTGCTGATCTATGACGGCGACAGCGCCGGGCAGAACGCCACCCAGCGGGCCATTCCCATTCTGGAAAAGGCCGGGCTGAAGGTGAAGGTGCTGCAATTGCAGGGGGCGAAGGACCCGGATGAATATCTGAAAAAATTCGGCGCGGACAAGTTCCGCCTGTTGCTGGAAGGCTCCGCCAACCGGGTGGAGTACCAGCTCAACGCCATTTTGAAGCAGTATGACCTGTCCGTGGATGATCAGAAGGTGCAGTTTATCGCGGAAGCGTCCGATCTGATCGCGTCGCTGGACGGCCCCGTGAAGCGGGAGGTCTACGGCAAGCGGGTGGCGGAAGCGGCCTCTCTGAGCGAGCAGGCCGTGGCCATGGAAGTGGAAAAGGCCAGAAAGAAGCAGCAAAACCGCCAGAAGCGGGCACAGGAGAAGATCGACCTTGCCCCTGCGGTGGCCCTGCAGCGCCGTGGCAGCAGCAAGGTGCCCTATGAAAACGTCAAATCCGGCGTGGCGGAGCAGCGGCTGATCGCCATGATCATGCGAGAACCCGCGCTGCTGGATAAAACCGGGCAGCTGACGGCGCAGGATTTTTCCGTGCCCCTGTTTGGCCGGGTCTTTTCCCAGCTGCGGGAGCGGGGGCAGCAGGGGCTGGAAATCAGCCTTGCCAGCCTGACCGATCTGACGGAGGATGAAATGTCCCACATGGCGGGCATCCTCTATCAGCAAGATATGATCAGCGAGGAAGCATTTTCCGACTGTATCGCCATTATCCGCACGGAGCATCAGAGCCGCCAGATCGCCACGGGAGATGACCTGTTGGCCTTCCGGGACAAGCTCAAAGAAAGAAAGGGTAGAAAGCAATGACTGCCTCGCGCACCGAAGAGAATACCGTGCCGTCCCCCGGCGGGGAGGAGGATCTGCACCAGTTCATGCAGGAGATCCGCCAGTTTCCCCGCCTGACGGTGGAGCAGGAGCTGCTTCTGGCACAGCGCTGCGCCGCCGGGGACGAGGAGGCCATCCGCCAGATGGTCAATGCCAATCTGCGGCTGGTGGTCAGCGTGGCCCGGGAGTATGCCGGGCGTGGCGTGCCGCTGCTGGATCTGGTGCAGGAGGGCACGATCGGCCTGCTGGCCGCCGCCCGGAAATTTGACTATACACGCCAGTACCGTTTTTCCACCTATGCCACCAAATGGATCCGGCAGGGCATCAGCCGCTGCCTGCGAAACCACGCCCAGCTGATCCGGGTGCCCGTACATACCCAGGACAGAATCTATCAGGTCACCGCTGCGGCCCGGCAGCTACAGCAGCAGACCGAGCAGGAGCCCACGGTATCCCAGATCGCGGCCCGGTGCGGCATGACGGAGGAAAAGGTGCGAAAATACCTTGCCCTGCAGCCCCAGACCTGTTCGCTGGATGCGCCGGTGGGGGAGACGGATACCATGGGGGTGCTGCTGGAAGATCTGCAGGCTCCCCAGCCCTATGAACAGCTGGTGCGGGAGGAACTCAGCGCCACGCTGGAGCGGCTGCTTTCCATGCTGACACCCCGGCAGCAGCAGGTGCTGCGGCTGCATTTCGGCATGGACGATGGGGTGTGCCATTCGCTGGAAGAAATCGGCACACAGCTGGGCATATCCAAGGAACGTGCCCGGCAGATCGAGCGGCAGGCAATGGACAGGCTGAAAACACTGGGCAATGACCTTGGTCTGGAGGATTTTCTGACATGAATGATATGGATTTTTCCTTTGCGCCGTCCGCGTGGGAGACATTCCTCGCCGGCCATGGCGCCGGCGGGCGCATCGGCGGCAGGCAGTTTTTGTCGCTTTTGGCGCAGGAGGATGACGAGACGCTGGACGATGCTTTTCAGCAGCTGCTGGACATGGGCTGCGCGCTGGATATTTCGGATATTCCCCGGGGCCTCGGGGATGGAGAGGCAGCGGTGCGCCTTCGTATGGAGGCGGAGCTGGCAAAAGGTGCCGATCTGACAGCCGGGTTGGAGGAAAATGACCCGCTTCTGCTGTATTTGCAGGAGCTGGCGGCCATTCCCGCCTTCGGAGATCCGGCACTGCTGGCTCTTCAGCTGGCGCAGGAGCCCTCACGGCAGCTGCGCACCCAGCTGGTCAACCTGTCGCTGAGCCGGGTGCTGGAGCTGGCCCGGGAATACACGGGCTACGGCGTGCTGCTGATGGATCTGATTCAGGAGGGCAGTCTGGGCCTGTGGGAGGCTACGGCCAGCTACAGCGGCGGCGACTTTTTCGCCCATCGGGACTGGTGGATCCGCCAGTATCTGGCCCGGGCGGTGGTGCTGCAGGCCCGGGCGGGTTCCCTGGGGCAGCGGCTTCGCACCGCGGTGGAGGATTACCGCAGTGTGGATGAGCGGCTGCTGTCGGAGCTGGGCAGGAACCCCACCATGGAGGAAATTGCCGATGCCATGCATGTCTCCGTTTCGGAGGCACAGCTGGCCGCCCAGACACTGGATGCCGCCCGGATGCTCAACCGCTGCGCGCCGCCGGAGCAGGAGGAGCCGGAGGCGGAGGAAGAGGCTGCCGTGGAGGATACGGCCTATTTTCAGACCCGCCAGCGGATCGAGGCCATGCTCTCCGGGCTGGATGCCCGGCAGCGCCGTCTGATCGAGCTGCGCTTTGGTCTGGAGGGAGGACGCCCCCTGAGCCCGGCGGAAACGGGCCGCGTCATGGGTTTGACGGTGCAGGAAGTGACCCGTCTGGAATCCACGGCGCTGGCTGCCATGCGCCCGGAAATCGAAAAAGCCTGAAAAAAGAGAGGATAAATCATGGAAAAGACGATCTCCATCGCTATCGATGGCCCCGCCGGTGCCGGGAAAAGCACCATTGCCAGACAGCTGGCCGCCCAGCTGGGCTTTTACTATGTGGATACCGGGGCGATCTATCGCACCGTGGCCTATTTTATGGATCTTCTGGGTATCAGCCCCAAGGATGCGGACGGTGTGCAGCGCTACATTGACGAGCTGACCCCCGCCATCACCTATGATGAAAGTGGCCTGCAGCACATGTGGATGAACGGCATGGACGTGACCGAGGAGATCCGCACGCCGGATATCTCCCGCAAGGCCAGCCTCATCTCTGCCCACGCCGTGGTGCGCGATGTGCTGCTGAATATGCAGCGGGAGGTGGCGGCGGCTCACAACGTGGTCATGGACGGCCGGGATATCGGCACCGTGGTGCTGCCTCAGGCGGATGTGAAAATTTTCCTGACAGCTTCGGATGAAGTTCGTGCCCGCCGCCGCTTTGACGAGCTGCGGGCCAGGGGCGGCCATGACAGCTATGAGACCGTGCTGCGGGAACTGCGTCAGCGGGACTATCAGGACTCTCACCGGCCCATCGCCCCCCTGCGGCAGGCGGAGGATGCCGTTGCGGTGGATACCTCCGAGCTGACACCGGATGGTGTAGTGGAAGCAATCTTGGCCATCGTCCGGCAGAAGGTGACGCTATGAGCGTGCAGGTGGCGAAAAGCGCCGGCTTCTGCTTCGGGGTCAACCGGGCGGTGAAGCTGGTGCAGGAGGCTGCCGGCAGCGGCGAGACAGTGGCCACCCTCGGCCCCATCATCCACAACCGTCATGAGGTGGCGCGGCTGGAGGCCATGGGCGTTCGCGTCATTGCCGAGCCTTCCCAGGCAACGGAAGATCTGACCGTCATCATCCGCTCCCACGGTGTCAGCCGGGCGGTCATGGAGCAGCTGCGCCGGCGGGGCTGCCGCATTGTCGATGCCACCTGCCCCTTCGTAGCCCGGATCCATGAGATCGTCCAAAGCGCCGGAGAACGCGGGGAGCTTCCCGTGATCATTGGCACCCGCACCCACCCGGAGGTGGAGGGAATTGCGGGCTGGTGTGACCGCTGCGAGATCTTCCAGAGCCCCGAGGAACTGGAAAACTGGATCGAAAGCGGCGCAATTTCGCCGGAAATGCCCATCTGTATGGTCTGTCAGACCACTTCCACCGAAAGTTTGTGGAAAAAATGCTGCGAAATTGCAAAAAAACAGTTTACTAACGTGAAAATATTTGATACAATATGCAGAGCAACTGAATTTCGACAAGGGGAAGCCGCGAAACTATCTTCGATTTGTGACGCTATGGTCGTTGTGGGAGATCCGAACAGTTCCAACACAGGCCGCCTTGCGATGATTTGCCGTGAGCACTGCGAACGGGTGGCGCTGGTGGACAACGCCGCCGAGCTGCGCCCGGAATTTTTCCGGGGTGCCACTACTGTTGGAATCACGGCCGGTGCCTCTACACCGGCGTGGATAATAAAGGAGGTCAACAAGACTATGAGCGAAATTACGAATGTTGAGACTGTACAGGAGGAGAACTTTGAGGAACTTCTGGAGCAGTCCATCAAGACTTTAAATACAGGAGATAAGGTTCTTGGCACCGTTACCGGCATCGGTAACACCGAGGTTCAGGTAGATCTGGGCACCAAGCAC
>CAYSJX010000029.1:0-15309 GCA_964431445.1 uncultured Oscillospiraceae bacterium
ATGGCGTGACCCATGTGCAGCTGACCGGTGACGTTCGGGGGCGGCATGACGATGGTAAAGGGCTTCGCGCCGGGACGGCCCTGCGGGCGGAAATAGCCCCCCTCTTCCCACATGCGGTAGATCTCACTTTCCACCTGACTGGGATCATAAATCTTCGGTAATTCCTTCATTTTTACGCTCCTTCCATGAAAAAAAGCCCTGAGAGCAAACACTCTCAGGGCGAAAAAATTCCGCGGTACCACCTGAATTCCCGGCACAGCCGGGCACTTGAAAGCTGTAACGGGCAGACCCGCGCCTCCCTACTGCCATTTCAGGAGACGAGCTCCGGGGCGACCATCCGAACCAATCCCGTGCCCTCACACCAACCGGACACTCTCTGAAGGGAACCGGGAACGGAACCTCCCCATCTACGCAATCTACAGGAAAAGTACCACATTTTCAGCCAAATGTCAACTAAAATCTTTTCCCTTCGGGCGCAGGCGTTATCAGGCAAGAAGCAAGGCTGGCATAATCTTCTGGCTCGGTCAGGGCGACTGTCGCATTCAAAACCAGATTAGTGTTTCCGAAGGCGGAGACGAATACGAATCTGGAAAGCTCGGAGGTCAGATCCAGTGTGTCTCCCCGGGCCGTTCTCAGCAGCACCTGCCCCCGGCATTGGCTGACCGCATGCATCAGCTTCCGGCAGGGCAGCCCGGTTTTCAGCCGATAGATTTCCATACGCTCCCCCCTCTACTCCTTCACGCCGCCCAGCGCAACACCTTTTTCGATGTATTTCTGGAAAGCCGTAGCAATGGCCAGAATCGGCACCGTAGCCACCACGATCAGCACATATTCCAGCACCAGCTTGTTCCAGTTGGGATTGGTCGATTGCAGGAAATTTGCATTTTCGCCGTTGATCTGGTTGATCCACAGCTGCAAAGGCCACCACGCACTGTCTTTGAGGTAAACCGTAGCTTCAAACCAGCTGTTCCAGATGCCTACCGCCGTAAACAGCACCACCACAGAGATCATACTGACGCACTGGGGAAGCAGTATCCTGAAAATCATCTGGAAGTGGTTGGCACCATCGATTTCCGCAGCCTCTATCGTCGCATAGGGCACACCACGGAAGGCGTTCATGGTCAAAATCACATACAGCGCGTTGGTGCAGGTCAGCAGGATAATGGACAGAGGATTATTATACAGCCCCAGATCGAACACCACGGCAAAGGTCGGGATCACGCCGCCGTTGAAGAGCATGGTCACCAGAATGAACACAGTGAAAAATTTCTGCATTCTGCTTTTGCGGAACATGCAGTAACCGCCGATCACATCGATGACAAAGCCCAGCGCCGTACCGGCCAGCACATAGATAATCGTGTTCAGGTAGCCCCGCAGTGCCCCCTGATACCGGGTGAACAGGCGGTAGCCCTCCAAATTCCATTCTCCCTTCAGCGGCCACCAGATGATGCCCTCGTTGGCGATCAGATACTCGCCCTTTGAAAAGGAGGCCATAATCACATGCCAAAATGGAATGAAGAAAATAAATGTGGCAATAGCAAGAAACGCCCAGATCACAATATGGAAGACCCATTCCTTCCAATCCCGCTTTCCCACCATAGAGGATGTGGCTCTTTTTCTGTTTTTTATCATACCGGCACCTCCTCAGAACAGGGACGAATCGGAAAATTTCCGGCTCAGCTTATTGGAAAACAGCAGTAACAGGGTACTGACCACCGACTGGAACAGGCCAAGTGCCGCAGAAAGGCCATAATCGGCCTTTCCCTCAAAAGACATGCGGTAGATATAAGATTGCAGCACGTCCGCAAATTCCAGATTGGCAGAAGGCATATACAGAAGCATGATCTTATCAAAGCCGGTTTTGAACACATTTCCCACTTTCAATGTAAACATGGTGATGATGGTAGGCAGAATGCATGGCAGGGTGACACGGAGCATTCTCTGGATACGGTTGGCACCGTCCATGGCCGCCGCTTCATACAGATTTGCGTTAATGGAGGAGATGGCCGAAACGAACACAATGGCGGCATAGCCGGTTCCCTGCCACGCATCGGCAAACATATTCACAAACCAGAAGCCGGGGCTGTTTTCTGCCAGAAGATTCTTCTCCTCCATACCGAAAACTGTCACAAGGAACTGGGTAATGGCCCCCTTTTCATCAAAAAACTGCTGCATCAGCGTGACAATGACCACCGTTGCCACGAAATTGGGCATGTAGGAAACACTCTGCATGGCCTTTCTGACAGGTTGACATTTTACCTCGGACAGCATCAGTGCAAAAATGACCGGGATCATAAATCCGATGGTCAAATTCAGAAACGCCATGGCCAGGGTATTTCGCAGGGCGTTGAAAGCCTGCGCATCGGCGAAAAGCTTGGCAAAATTGTCCAGCGTCCACGCACTGCCCCAGATGCCCTGGCGCAGATTATAATCCTTGAATGCAATCACAACGCCCTGCATGGGCAGGTAGCAGAAAATGAGAAAATACACAAAAACAGGGACAAACATCAGATACATCGGCCAGTTTCTGCGAAGATCCTTCTTCCACGCCGTTGTCTGGCCGCTTATTTTGGACGGGGAACATGGCTCCCCGATATTTTTCTTAGACATACTGGTGCTCTCCTTTGAAAGGGTCAATTTGTTTCCACGGGCACAACGGAAATATTCTGGTGTCCGCCGGTCTGTCCCTTCATGGTGAAGGAATATTGGGTGAAAAAGAGGCCGTCGGCGTTCTTTTCCAGAATGTAGTGAAATTCTCCAAAGGTCACGCTATATTGGTCGCTGTCTGCGTCATAGTGCCACGAACCGGTTTCGCTGATCCGCTGCGTTCCCTGACCGGCGGCAGAGGTATCCACAATGGACACGGCCGTGGCCACATAGCCATCAAACAGCTCCATGGTGGTCGTGCCGGAGCTGTAAGCTCCCAGCGAATAGGTCGCGCACAGTCGCAAAACGGGTGTACCGTAGTCCGGCTGCGTTTGGGGCTGCGTGGGGCTTGTCTGCTGCGGCAGGTGTTGGCCACATGCGTCACAAAGATCGTCAAGATCCATATCGTAATGGTCACAGACGGCATCCGAAGGACGGGAATCCGGTATGTCCGGCTGAACGCAGCCGGGCAAAAGACTGCATAGAAGAAAAGCAGTCAAAATAATCAAAATCGTTTTATTCATATCGTTAGAAAAATCCGTGGAGGACGGGAGAGTGATCTCCCGTCCTCATATGTACCGGTTTAGCCGGCGATCACAGGAACTTCATATTCCTGCAGCCCGGTGGAGCCCTGAATGGCTACCACATAAGTAAAGGCATACACGCCATCTGCATTTTTGGCAGCCGTGTAGGTCTTCTCTCCGATGGTCAGGGTGTAGGTATCGGCATCGATGCTCCAGGCCCCCTCTTCGGACACCGGAATCACGCCCATACCCGCCAGCGTCATATCGATGGAGGACTCGCAAAGGGCCTTGCCGCCCGCTTCCAACGTGATCGTACTGCTGCCGGGGAACATATCGTTAACGGAGAACTGCCCATGGAAGACGATTTCCACCAGCGCCGTCTTGGTCAGCTCCACATCATAAGTTTGCAGGCCGGTGCTGCCCTGCATGGAGAAGGTGTAGGTAAACTTGTAGGTTCCCTGTGCATCGACGGGAGCAGCCGTAAACACACGGCTCTCGCCGCCCTCGGTACGAAGTGTAATAACCATCTTATAATCGGCGGTCAGCTCCCATGTGCCCTCTTCCGCCAGGTCCACGGCCCCCATGCCAGCCAGCGACATATCGATCGAGGTTTCCAGCCTGGCCACACCGTTATCGTACAGAGAGGCAACGGTGGAGCCGGGGAACATGCCGTTGACCGCGAACTCACCCTTGAACATCACCTGCAGTACAGCCTCATTGGGCTTCTGGGAGGCAGCCGCATTGACAAGGGTCAGCTTGTTGCCGACAAAATCCACATAGGAAGCAGAATTGCCATCCTCGGAGACCTCCAGTGTGGCGGTTTTGGAGGTGGTGGTATCCGTCAGGGTGTAAACACCGCCAGAGAGAACCCAGCTGCCCTCAAAATAACTGCCGCCGGTGACATTGGTCAGGTCTTCAAAAGTGCCGTTATGCTTGAGGATCAGGCTTTCGGTGGAGCCGGCTTCCTTGACGAAGTTGGCAACTTCCTTGGCAATCTCGGCATCCACGGTGAAATCGGCATGATCGGTCACATGGGTGTAGACCAGATTATTGTACCAGACACCATAAACAACATCGTCCAGAACAGGAATCAGATTGTCGTACTCCGGGGCACTGCCTTCTGCGCCGACATTGGACTGGTGAATGCCATACTGGGTGCCATCGAAATTGAAGCAGCGAATGTAATAATCTGCCGTCTTCTCCGCGCCGGTGTGATCGGTAAAGGAAATCGCCTCGTTGACTACTTCATAATATCCCGCCGCGCTCATGCTACCGCCATTGGAGCTGCCGGGCTGCGCCAGCTGGGCATAGTAGAACACGCCGTTTTCGTGGAAGCGCAGGTAATTGTAGGCATTGCCGCGTCCCTGCCCCATGTCGATGGCACCGGACATGTAGATGCCGTCATGGATGGTGAGTTCCTTGGGCTGCGAAGGTGTGGTTGGCTGGGTATTGGAGGGGTTCGGGTCTGTGCCGGGGCTGGTGGGATCGGGCTGCACGCAGGCGGCCATGGCCAGAACCATTGCCAGTGTCAGAACGATCGCAAGCCATTTAGCTGCTGTTTTCATTTTGGTACACTCCTTTTCATGTTTGCATTGATTTCTGGTCAGGACAGGCTGGCCAGTAACTGCTGAAGAATCCGGGTGCCCTCTTCAGGTTTCAGGGCATTGACCCGGGTGGTGAAGACCAGCCATGCAGTGTCATCGGCAGGATCCGTCTCACCCTTGACAAATTTGTACACATTCTGCTCTCCGAAGCTGCGAAGGGCCGCTTTCAGATCGGAGAACCGGTCTCCCTGCTCCTGATCCAGCTGGGCCAGCAGAGAATTGCTGATGCCCGCCTTCAGCGCATAGGCGATCCACTCCTGCTGGGTTTTCAGAGTTATCTTGGGGTAATAGGTCTTGGTGTGCAGCTCCCAGCGGGGGCAATAGCCCCACAGGCGGCTGCCACGCAGCGCATCCTCCTGTGCGTCCATGGTGACCTTGTTGGAGTATTTCCAGCCGTCCCCTTCGATCCAGGTCAGAACGGAGCCATTTTCATCCTTGAACTGCTCCATGATGTCGATGGTCTTGCCGGTGGTTTCCCGGAACTGCGCATACATCTCATCCGTCAAACCATAGCCCTGCAAAATGGCGCCCTCTTCCGTGTACATGTAGTCCATCATGGTCAGGAAAGCGGCGATGTCCTTTTCGGCTGCCTTGTCGGTAATGACGAAGGAGCGCATCTCCCGGGTGGTCTGGTACATCATTTCGGGGATGTTATACTTCATTTCATCGGTGCCGTAGGTGGTATTTATGGGCGGCCGCGCGCCATAAACGCAGGCATCCGCCACATATTGCGTACCGGAGGACTGAATCAGCGCGCCGATCTGGCTGTTTTGCCCCCACCAGAGGCCTACCTTGCCCTGAGAAGCCTCGGTCAGATCAGCCTCGTAGAAAATTTTATTGCTCTCGTTGAATTTCTGGTTGATCCAGCCCTTTTCATACCAGTTGTTCATCACCATCAGATACTCGCGGAACGCATCGGAGGTCATGCCGAAATTGGCTTTCGTCTGCTCGTCGGAAAGGTACCACGTCGGGCCGACACCGAAGGCGGACACCAGATCGCCCACCTCATAATAGCCGGGATAGTACATCCCCATGGCATAACCATCGGAGATGCCTTCGGCGGCGACAGTCTTACGGAAAATATCCAGCATCCATTCCCAGTCTGAAAGGGTGACGGGGGCCGTGCCGTCCCAGCCGCTGTCTACCTCCCGCCGGAACCATGTGGAAAAATTCTCTCCATTGGGGCCGGTCATGGCATTACCCTGTGCATCCAGACCGTACCACGAGGGAAACAGCACATCATCTACATAGTTGTCCGGCACGCCGGCGGCTGTGGTTTCTGTGAAGCCCCGGGTGGTAAAGGGCACGCCGGTGGAGGGATTGGTGCCGTACTTTACAAGCCAGTCCCGGCGATACAGCCAGCCGCCCCACATGGTCTCCGTTTCACCCTGATAGGCCCAGATCTGCAAATGCTTCCGACTGCCGTCCTCCATCAGCGTGGAGGCCGTCTGGGAAAGCGCCGGATTGGCCTGCAAAAATGCCAGATAATTGGGCATGTATTTTTCCACATATTCCGTCAGATCCAGAATGTAGTCATCCTCATACATGCTTCGCACGGACATGATGCTGGTGGCCCCGGACACGTCGATCACATCGGGATAGGACAGTGTGGCAAAGGCGTTGGCCAGATAATTGGCCGTCTCGCCGTTGGCCGGAACCTCCCAATCAAAGGTAAGCTGCACCTGCTGACCATCTACCGTCCAGCTTTTGCTCTGCAAATACTGCACGACCGGGTTCTGGGCATAATCCAGCCCGTAATACTCCGAGCTTTCGCCCTGCGAAATAAAAATGGAGAACCGGTTGGCCTCTCCCCCACCGCCGCTGCACCCGGTCAGAACCAGCGCCGACAGCATGGCAATGATCAGCAGAAGTCCACAAAATCTTTTCATCCTCACATCCTCCTTTAGCCGATCACAACATTCACAGTGGTGCTATTGCCGGTTGTGTTGGCATTGGCGTGGTCGATGCAGACCGTTTTGCTCTCACCGTTGATGGTAACGGTGATTTTATAGGAGCCAAGGAACGCATTGGCTGCGGCAGTACCGTTCGCCGTGACCACGGTCTCATCCGTCCACCACTCGTTATAGGCCAGCTTATACCAGGCACTGGCCACCGCCCCCCGGCTTTCCAGACCGCCCCAGCCGATGAAACCGATGCTGGATGCATGGGCAAAGTGGGCCAGCAGTGTGTCGCCGGTAAAGTCCGCTTTCAGCTGATCCAGCTGTGTCTTGGTTGCGAACACGTCCTGAAAATCGGTAATGGCGTACTCGGTGACCTCTGTTTCGATGCCCAGTTCCATGAATCTGTCAAATTCGGCCCACATTTCCTCCGGAGACAGATGGGCCTGAATGGACTGGGGATACATGTAAGCCTGCAGGCCAAAGTAATCGATGGGAGCTTCATTCTCAACAAGATACTTGAAAAAATTATAAGTATCGGTACGCTGCTGGCCGTTCGACTGCCAGCTGGTATCGTTGTAGCCCAGCTTCACATTCTCCCCAACACCCCGTCTGGCCGCTTTGAATGCATCCACATAGAACATATCCTGACAGACATTGGTGCGGGTATGGAAATAGGTATCCTGATCAAGGGACGCAGGCGTGCCACGGTTTCCTTCATTCATGGCTTCGTTGATCACGTCCCACTCGATCAGATTTTCGGCAGCATAACTCCGGCCATGATATTCCAGATGGCCCATGATGCTGCTGTAGATCAGCTCCTGCAGCGTTTTAATTTCCGTTTCCAGATTGGCTATGGTGGTATCTTCCCCGGCACAGCCGGAAATATTGGCTTTCAGCGTTTCCAGCGCAGCTTTGATATCGATGAACTGCTGCTCATAGAAGGGCTCATTGTTCTCTCTGTCCAGCTCTTCATCCAGCGTTGCCAGGGCTGCATCGATTTTTTCCCGCAGCGCGGCAACAGTCCCGTCATAGCCCTGCACGATCGGCTGACCAGCTGATGCTGTAAAGCCCGTCCAGCCCCGCATTCGCTGCATGACCTGGATTGCGTCACAGGTACGGCCAATGTAATAGGGCGCAGTGTAGAATTCAGCCGTATTTTCAATGCCGTCATCATAGGGATCCCGACCATTGCTGCCCCAGAACATGACATGCCCATGAACATCGATGCCCTGCTGCCGCAGCTGCTCGATCGAGGTTTTATTGCTTTCGCGAAGGGCCGCAGTCGAAAAACCCTCCATGCTCCATTTCAGGCTGTTGGCAAAGGTGGCCATGTTAAAATAATCCGGATCCGTAGCGCCAAAACCGGCGGTGCCGAATTTGTAGGTATGCTCCACCATCTCGATGCGCACGGAAGCGCCGTCGATTTTGTTGCCGTTGGTATCGGTAACATTGACCGTCAGCTGTCCCTTACGGTTATTTTCGATCATCTGCTGCGCGGTTTCCCGCCAGGATGCATCTGGTGCGTAAAAGGTATGCCAGTGGTTGTTGCCATCAACATTGTCTCTGCTCATAAGCGGAAGCTTTTCCAGAAACGCCTCTTTCAGGGTTCCGTTATATTTCGCACTTTCCACCGAGCTGACAGACACTTCCTGCGCCGCATAGCCAAGATTGATCTCAAAGACCGCTTCGCCGGTATCTTCCTCCGCAATGGCGTAGAAATAGTAATCACAATACTCCGCCGTCGGGTTGATGATAATATTTCTGGTCAGCCAGCTGTCCTTTACCCGATTTTGCGTCTGATCGGCATTGTAAATGTCCACGAGGAAATTGGTTTCCTCCGTCCCGCAGTTTTTCATGGAGACGCACAGGACAATGGTATCTCCTTTTTTTATCTCGCCACAAATCGGCGCAGTGACAAAAGCGGTGTAAATATTGCCGTGGGATACGGTTCTGGAGGCCGTCTGCATCACAACTTCGCCGCCATTTTTGTTCAGTTTCACATCGCCGTGGCTGACAAAATCTCCTACCGACAGATCGACCATGTTGCGAAAGCCAAACTGTTCCAGCTTGACGGACAGATTGCCCACGCCCGCGGGAGGTGTGCTGCCGTCGGGATCGACAGCGGGCGCGCAGCCGGTCAGCATGGCCAGTGCCATTGCCAGCACCAGAAGCGAAGAAAGTGCTTTTTTCATATCAGGATTTCCTTTCTCACGAAAAGCTATCAGCCCTTTACAGTGCCGACAACTGTGACTTCAAACTCATAAACATTGCCATCAGAGCCGGTAATGGAGCTGCTGATTTTGATACTGGGGCGCATCTGAACACCGGTAGACTCCTGCACGGTCAGGCCATCGGCTGTCAGAGAATATCCCTTTTCCGCATCATAGGCCCATGTGCCTTCCACCGTGGTGGGACTGGCAAGATTGCTCATGACGAAGGTGTTGTCATCATACAGCGTGACATTAAAAGTGATCGTCATGTTGTACAGGCCGCTGGCCAGAATGTTGGTATCCCCGGAGAGAATGCCAATTTCCTTTTTGGTGACAAGATCCGAAAGATCCGCGCTGAAATCGCCGTGAGTATAGGTATAACCCTCGCTGGTTTCCGCCAGCTTCGCACCATTGGAGAGGACATATTCGCCGGTCATTTCATCATACTCGTAAGTACCGGAGACAACATCCGCAGACTCAAGACAGCACTGGAAGCCGTTGTCGTAGATGATAAATGTCACATCCTTGTTCTCCTTTCCCTCTGCCCAGTCCGGCAGCCGGATGACCATCAGGCTCCTGACCACTGTGCCGGGGACAAATGGGGCATCGGTCTGGCCGGGTTGGGTGGACTTGCTGCCATCAGGGGTGTCGCCGGCGCAGGCGGCCAGACTGAATACGCAGGCAATGGCCAGCAACACCAGTGCCAATTTTTTGATCTTCTCCATAATGATCCTCCTTAATTTTCTGCAACGTAGATTTTTAATGCAACAGTAGTTGCATTTTTGACAAAAATACTATACAATATCACCAAGATACAAACAAGAAACAATCTCTCAATTATGTTTTTTGTGCGACAAAAGAAAAAAATTGTCGCTCAGAAAGGAAATGCCATGGATACAAAAAAACGAAATCGCCGGGAAGAATACACCCGCCGGGTCATCCGCGATACCTTTCTTGACCTGCTGCGCAGGCAGAATGTGGAAAAAATCTCAGTCGGTGAACTGTGTGAGCTGGCGGATATCAACCGCTCCACCTTCTACCGCCATTATGCGGACGTCTACGCCCTGCTGGATTCAATCAGCGAAGAATATTTCCAGATGCTCTTCACAAACATGACAAAGACAAGCCGGGACGAATCTGCAGATCTGCGCAACGCCACCTATCAGATGATCCTCCGGGCCTGCGCCGTCACAGAGGATCATAAAGAAATCTATCAGCTGCTGATGTTCCGCCAGCCCGCCTCCCGATTTCAGCAAAAGCTGAATGATGCATATTTTCAGCTGCTGGACGGCAGCCACGATCTGACACACATCCGTACCCCGGCCACCAGTCTGCACTACCAGTACATGATTTCCGGAATTCTGGGAATCTGGCTGGCATGGCTGCGGGACGATTGCAAAGTACCGAAGGAGACCGTCGCCAAACTGGCAGAAGAGCACATGGGCAGCGCCCTGCACATCATCTGGACACGGCACCAACAGCTGCCCACCCCATAACAGGAAGCGTTTCTACGTCAAAAACACTGCATGCCGATACCTTACATCGTAGCCGCTCAGGCTCGCACAGGTCTGAGCGGCTTCTGTTAGAATGTGAGGATATTCTTTCCTGCCTTCAGTTCGAACGTCAAACCATCGGGGCTTATAAATCGCGCATTCGTATTTGACGGTACAGTGATGGTATATTGTACATGCTCTTTTACATGTGTCCAGCCGCTTTCAACCGTGCCGACCGGAGAGTCCAGCTTTGCATACGCAAACTTCATCAGCGAACAAACCTGGGGCTTTACGGTGATCTGCTGACCTTTCACATGAATGCCGCAGAGCCCCTCAATCAGCCAGGATGCCACAGCCCCCTTTGAATAATGGTTCAGGGATGATACCCCCGTGCTGCCATTGCAGCCTTCCCAGCTTTCCCAGACCGTTGTGGCGCCCTTTTTCACCGCATACAGCCAGCCGGGAGTATCTTCCTGCAAAAGGACACGACAAGCTGTTTCCACATAGCCATACTGCGCCAGCACTGCGCAAAGGGAGCCGGTCGTCAAAAACCCGGTGTTCAAATGGTAATCATTTTCCACCACTAAATCGTTCAGATCTTTTGCAGTCTGCTGTGCTTCCGTCTCCGTCAAAAGCCCCAGTTGCAGGGGACGCACATAGCGGCACTGCCTGTCTGAGCGGATGCGTCCGTCAGGAAGTTCCAGCCAATGATATGCCTTGTTTGCGTTTTCATAGAGAACCGCATAGTGCCTTGCGTCTTCCTCTTTTCCCAGAATACCGGCGATTTCAGACATCAACCTGCCGGAATAGGCAAAATACGCTGTAGCGATCTCAGGCACACCGTTGAAAATGATGTTTTTCATGGATTCCTCCATGGTGATTCCCGCTTCCAGCCACTCGCCATAATGGATGCCTGTGTCTATCACATAGTTTTTGTACGGATTTTTTGAGAATCTGTTTTTCAGTTTACTCTTTCTTGCCTTTTTCTCGCAATAACCCATCCAGCGGCGCATCATTTCGTAGTTATCCGCCAGGATGCGCGCGTCGCCCCGCTCCTGATACATCATATAGGGAATGATCACAGACGCATCGCCCCATGCACAGGAGCCGTCATAAAGTGTATCCATGAAGCTGGGTTTCGGCTGTCTGCGGGGGTTGATTCCGGGGATTTTTCCGTCCGGATACTGATTGACCCTGCATTCGCCAAGCCATTTTTCAAATACGGGGTATGCATCCATCAGCATCAGACCGGTGCGGACGAATACAGCCGCATCTCCCGTCCAGCCGCTGCGCTCCCGTTGGGGACAGTCTGTGGGAATATCCACGAAATTGGATTTCTGACTCCAGATCACATTCTGAAAAAAACGGTTCACCAGCTGGCTGTCACAGGAGAAATCCGCTGTCTGCTCCATGTCCGAATAAACCGCATGGGCAGTAAACTCCTCACCGGTAATGGCGATATCCGTTTCAACCTTTACGATCTGAAAGCCGAAGATGCACATCGTTGGCGTATATTCATTCCATCCATCCTTGCAAGTGTATTCCACCACCTGATGTAACGGTTTTTTTCGCCCGATGGTATTGAGATTTCGGTCGCTGAAATTGCCTTGCTCGTCCAGATATTCTCCGTGGGTCAGAACCAGCCTCTGACCAGCCTTCGCATGGATGCGGAATGACACAAACCCCGCCATATTCTGGCCAAAATCCAGCACATTTTCGCCCGTGGGCGTGGTAATCAGTCTGGGCTTAAAGCTTTCCTTCTCCCGGATGGGCAGAGTGTTCATGCAAAGCAGATTATCGTAGCCGAAATTTTCTACTCTGACCGCATGAAAATTGGTGGGAACCATCCGGGCATCCACTTTCTCTCCAAGCTGAATATCGTTGAAGCGAATCGGGCCATCCTGCGCAGCTTGCCAGCTTTCGTCGGTAACAAGGACAATTTTCTTATCAACTTCCAGCTGCATCAGCAGCGCAAGATCCCTGCCAAATACGTTACGGGTACCGGTGTTGCCATTGCAGCCCCGATACCAACCGTCCCCAAGCACAACTTCCACCCTGTTTTCTCCGACCCGCAGCAAATCCGACACATCAAAAGTCTGATATGGCAGGCGCAGCCAATATTCGCTGGTACCCGGCGTCAGGATGTTCTCCGTCACCCGACTTCCGTTAATATACAGCGCATACAGGCCGTGAGCGGAAATGTAGGCTCTGGCAGAACCCGAGCTTTCCAGTGTAAAGTACCTGACAAGGTAGGATGCAGGCAGGTTTTGCGTATAATCAAAGGTATGGATCTCCGGATTGATCCACTTTGCCAGCCACTGCTGCTTATTAAGAAACGCATACTCAAAAAATGCCGTCTCACTCCATGGGCCGGGCAGCTCCGCCTCATCCCAGATGCGAACTTTCCAGACAATGCGCATGCGACTCTCTGCCGGTCCAGTGTACGCTATCTGCATGACATCGCCGGACAATCTGCCGGTGTTCCAGATCTCCATGCCGTCGCTGGTTGCGACGATCTGGTAAGCCGTCTGTTTCAAGCCATCTGTCACTTTCCATGTCAGCATCGGTCGCGGCAGATCGATACCCAGCGGATTCTTAAGATGTCCTGTTTTCAGGCCAACCGCTTTCATGTGAACCACTCCTTTTGCTATGCACAATATCTTTCTGCGGTTCAGTATAGCAGACCAAAAAACTTTTGTTAATTCTTCCACATGACATTTTGCTTCCGATATTATGACATTTCATTGTACAATAACCGGTTTTCAATGTGTCATTATTTCTTAATTATTTAATAACATCTTGATTATTTGCGTATTATCGCATATACTTGCAAAAGAATTGTTCCGAACTAGTGACAAGCGAGGTTGTAAAATGAACGACCTGTATACGAAGCACCACGCCCAATCCGAAATACTTCACCGACTGCCCATGACCGCACTGGAGCAGGCACTGAAAAACGCATATCTCCAGCGTCCGGACATCCATGGCCGGATTCTTTCCGCTGATGAAATAAAATGTTATTACACATGGATGGCTGCAAATTTTGACGCATCCGTTGCGTTTCAAGAGCCAATCATCATGGACAGTGACGTGGGGCAGCTGGGTCGCCATCTTCTGCAAAACCCCAAGGATGTGACATCCCTGACGCAGCTGACATCCATGTACGAAAAATCCCCTGAATCCGGATTCTTCGCAGCGGATCAGGACATTACCATCTGTCGGCCACTTCGCTATATGCCTCCGTATTGGCACACCAGTGATTATTTTGAGGTGTACTATATATTCCGTGGCAACTGTCCTGTCCACACAAGCAGAGAGACCGTCACGCTCAGGCCCGGTGATGTGTTCATTACACCGCCTTTTACCAAAACCGCAACAAGCTACACCTACGACGATGTGGTACTTCTGGATATTATGATCCGGGCCTCTACCTTCCGCCACGTATTTCTGGAACAACTGGCGCCGAGCAATCTGATGACCATGTTCTTCAATAAAGCGCTTTCCGGGGGCGAAAACGACAATTACCTGCTGTTTCATACCAGAATGGACGCTATTCTGGAACAGCTGCTGGTTTCCATTTACCATGCTTCTGCCGAAAAGAACCCCTATAGTATGCGGATGCGAAATCCTCTGATGAGCACCTTCTTTTTGTACCTGCTGAAACAGTATGAGCAAACTGTGCAGGTCTCATCACACAGCACCATTCGCCGGAAACCGGAATATGCCGAAATACTGATTTTTATTCAAACCCATTACCGCACAGTCACGCTGGAGAAGGTTTCGCAGAAATTCGGCTACAGTCAACGACAGATCATTCGCATTATTCAAAGTAGTACCGGCAAAACATTTTCCGCCCTTCTGTCACAGTTGCGGATGGAAAAAGCGGCAGCACTGCTGAAACGGGGTAACATGACCATCGAAACAATCGCCGCAGAGTTAGGCTATTGCTCTTTAAGCGGCTTTTATCACGCATTCACCAAATACTATGGCCATGCCCCCGGCCTGTGGTCAGAGTTACAAATCAACACCACCGACGAAAAGCCGTAAGATGACCGTGCGCTGCACAAGGTCAGATCTGCGCCGGAACGATAAAGCTGTATTTTTTGACACACTACATGCTGGTACGAAAAAGGGCGATTTATCTATGCACAAGATAGATAAATCGCCCTTTGACTCAGCCGGCCAATGCCGATATTCAATTCTACAAAAAATAAAAAGCACTGAAATCCTAAGAAATCAGTGCTTTTTATGGTCCGAGTGTCGAGATTCGAACTCGAGGCCTCTTGAACCCCATTCAAGCGCGATACCAAACTTCGCCACACCCGGAAATGCTGTCCCTCAGGACGCTTGGATATATTAGCACACTATGCCGAAAAATGCAAGCACTATTTTTGAAAAATTCAAAAAAATTTTTAGTGACGCAATGATCGCATGCACTGCACTCCAATCCGCGCCACTGGTGCGGCAATTCCCCCGTTCTTCCGGGCTGTTAGGAAAAGCGGGGGGATTGTACTTCTAACCATGGGATTGCCAAGCCAGCTTGAGAGCTGGCTCGCAATCAACACGAATTTTTTTCACCACTATGAACGAAAATGTGCTATAATAGCATTACAAACCTCAGGCGGCAAGGCCCCAACACTTGCTTTCGCCTGTGCAAAAAATGACCTGTCTTTTTGCTGTGTGCTGATAAGACAGTAATTTGAGAAAATTACGAAATCGGCAACTGCAAACAGGATTGGACAACAAAACAGGCGACATTCAACTTTGGTTGGGTGTCGCCTGTTTTTGTGCGTTTAAGGGTTGAAAAGTGCCTGTTTTTTGCTTTATAAGGCGAGGATTGTGGGATAGGTGAAAAAGTTATCGTACTCGCATGATTTCGCTATCATGCCGTGAATTACGGCACAATGAACACAGTTTATTAAAAAGCATAT
>CAYSJX010000030.1:0-15029 GCA_964431445.1 uncultured Oscillospiraceae bacterium
ATCGGCCTTCGCTTTGAATTTGGGTGTCAACGTGGCCAAAAAGTATGGGCAGACCGTGGCCATTTTCAACCTTGAAATGTCCCGGGAGCAGCTGGCCATGCGTCTGCTGGCCAGTGAAAGCTTCATTGAGCTGCAAAAGCTGACCACCGGCAAGCTCAGCGAGGAGGAATGGTCCAAGCTGGGCATGGCGGCCTCCGCCCTGAGCCAGACGGACATCCGCATTGACGATAATCCCTCCGTCACCGTGGCGGATATCAACGCAAAATGCCGCCGGCTGGACAATCTGGGACTGGTGGTCATCGACTATTTGCAGCTGATGCAGGGCTCCGGCTACGGCAAAGGCAGCGACAATCGTGTCACCGTGGTGGGTGAAATTTCCAGAAGTCTGAAAATCATGGCCAAGGAGCTCAATGTGCCGGTGGTGTGCCTGAGCCAGCTGTCCCGTGCGGTGGAAAGCCGGACGGACAAGCGGCCAATTCTGTCCGATTTGCGTGAATCCGGCGCCATCGAGCAGGATGCCGACTGCGTGATGATGCTCTACCGGGATGATTATTACAATCCCAACACGGAGGAAAAGAACGTGGCCGAGTGCATTATCTCCAAAAACCGTCACGGCGAGACGGGTACGGTGAAAATGCAGTGGTTCGGCCCCTACCAGACCTTTACCGATCGGGAGTGGAAGCATGCTCAATAAGCTGCTGGGGCAGATCCGGGAATATGATATGATCAAACCGGGTCAGCACATTATCTGTGCCTGCTCCGGCGGTGCGGACTCCGTGGCGCTGCTGTTCGGGCTGTATCTGCTGCGGGAGCGGCTGGGCTTCCGGCTGTCGGCCGCCCATTATAACCACCGCCTCCGGGGCGAGGAGTCGGACAGAGACGAGCTGTTCGTCCGGGAGCTGTGCGAACGGCTGGATTTGGCCTGCTTCGTCGGCAGCGGCAGCATTGTGCCCGCCGGGAAGGGGCTGGAGGCCGCCGCCCGGGAGGCGCGCTACGATTTCTTTTCTTCGCTGGACGGCACCGTGGCCACGGCCCACACCGCCGATGACAATGCGGAGACCGTTCTTTTGCATCTTGTGCGGGGCACCGGCCTGAATGGGCTGGGTGGCATTGCGCCGGTGCGGCCGGGGCTGATCCGCCCCATGCTGACCGTGACCCGGCAGGAGGTGCTTGCGTTTCTGGAAGAATATCATCTCCGCTTTGTGGAGGACGGTTCCAACGGATCCGATGCGTTCCTTCGCAATCGCCTGCGCCACCATGTGATGCCCCTTCTGCGGCAGGAAAATCCCCGCATTTCGGAAAATCTTTCCCATATGGCCATGGGCCTTCGCCGGGATGAGGCGGCGCTGGCCGCCCTGACGGTGCAACCGATGCCGGATGTGCAGACCCTGCGCTCCATGGAGCCGGCCCTGCGGGCCAGAGTGTTGGAGCGCTTTTTGAAAGACAGCGGGGTGAAAGAGCCGGAGCGGCGGCACATCGCCATGGCGGAGCAGCTGGTTTTTTCCGACCATCCATCGGCCCGGGCCGATTTGCCCGGGGGCGTGGCCATTGCCCGCAGCTATGATACACTTACCGTGCTGAGAGAGCAGCCACGGCTGCAGCGGCAGCAGGTTTGCTGCCCCGGTGTGACACCCCTGCCGCAGCTGGGATTGCAGCTGGTGTGCGAACCGGCCCGGCAGCTGGGCTGTACGGCGGATTGCTTTGTGGTTCGCACCTGCGGCATCGTGACGGTGCGTGCCCGCCAAAGCGGCGATCAGCTCACCGGCTCCGGCGGTAAGCGTTCCCTGAAAAAGCTGATGATTGACCGGAAAATTCCGGCCCGGCAGCGGGATATCATGCCGGTTTTGTGCGATGAGCAGGGGATTTTGGGCGTTTTCGGTCTTGGCGCCGACAAAAACAGACAGGCACAGGCACTGCCGGCGTGGCGGTTTTATTTGCGCGAACTCTGATGGAATGAACCACTTTGGTTGAGGGCAGAGTTTCCTAAAAAAACAGACGGGGAGAAAAAGAAATCATGATGCAGGATGTACAGCAGATTTTGATCACGCAGCAGCAGCTGCACCAGCGGGTACAGCAGCTGGCGCAGGAGATCGCCCGGGACTATGCCGACAAGGATCCCGTTTTTATCGGCGTGCTCAAGGGCGTGGTGGTGTTTTATGCCGATATGATCCGGGCCTTCCCCGGGCAGTGCCAGCTGGATTTTATGTGGATCAGCTCCTACGCCGGAACCGAGTCCACCGGCAAATTGCAGGTGCGGCAGGATGTATCCGCGGATCTGCGGGGCCGCCATGTGATCATTCTGGAGGATATTTTCGACACCGGCAGCTCATTGCAATTTGTCTATGAGCATCTTGCCAAAATGCAGCCGGCCTCGCTGAAAGTCTGCACTCTGCTCGATAAGCCGGAGCGCCGCAGGCCGGATGTCACATTGCGGGCCGATTACACCGGCTTTGTCATTCCCAATGCCTTTGTGGTGGGCTATGGGCTGGACTATAATGAACACTACAGAAATTTACCCTATATCGGCGTGTTGAAGCCGGAAGTATACCAGAATTAAGGAGAACCCCCGTTTTGAAGAAAAGCAGAATTTTCAGTATCATTCTTTACACAGCCATATTGGTGCTGCTGTTTTCGTGGCTGATCAATGCCTTCGGCCTCGGCAGTGACGATCTGACCTATTCGCAGATGATCCGGCAGCTGCAAGATGGCAATGTCAAGGCTTTTACGGTCTATGACAACCAGATCCACCTCCAGCTTTACACGCCGGTGGGCGGAAAGACCGAGGTCACGGCAGCAATGGCAGATGCCACGGCATTCCGGCAGGAAATGTGGGATGTCATTCAGGCCCAGACGGAGGCCGGCACCCTGCAAAGGTACGATTTCCGTGCCGACACAACCTACACCCCCTATTCCTGGATCCTGCCGCTGCTGATCGTGGGACTGGCGCTGGTTCTGGTGTATGTGATCATTATGAGCCGCGCTTCCGGCAATAATCCCATGAACAATTTCGGCAAGGCCCGCACGGTGCTGGGCGTGCCGGATAGCAAGAAGGTCACCTTTGCCGATGTGGCCGGTGCGGACGAGGAGAAGGAAGAGCTGCAGGAGGTTGTGGATTTCCTGCGGGATCCGGACAAGTACACCCGCATCGGCGCGCGGATCCCACACGGTCTGCTGCTGGTTGGCCCTCCCGGTACCGGCAAGACACTGCTGGCCCGGGCAACAGCCGGGGAGGCCGGGGTACAGTTTTTGTCCATTTCCGGCTCGGATTTTGTGGAAATGTATGTGGGCGTTGGTGCCAGCCGTGTGCGTGACCTGTTTGAGCAGGCCAGAAAAATCGCCCCGGCCATCGTCTTTATCGATGAGATCGATGCCGTGGGCCGCAAGCGTGGCAGCGGTCTGGGCGGCGGCCACGATGAAAAGGAGCAGACCCTCAATCAGCTGCTGGTGGAAATGGACGGTTTCAGTCATACGGAGGGCATTATCGTCCTTGCGGCCACCAACCGGCCCGATATTCTGGATCCGGCGCTGCTGCGCCCCGGCCGCTTTGACCGGCAGATCTATGTGGGCCGCCCGGACGTGAAGGGCCGGGAGGAAATTTTGAAGGTACACGCCCGGACGTACCGGGCCGGGAGGAAATTTTGACGGCACCCGCCCGGGGCAAGAATCGGGATGACTCCGTGAGCCTGAAAACCGTTGCCCGGGCAACGGCCGGCTTTACCGGCGCGGATTTGAGTAACCTGCTCAACGAGGCTGCCATCATGGCCGCCCGTGCCAATCGGCCGGCGCTGAATATGGAGGATCTGAACGAGGCGCTGATGAAGATCACCGCCGGCCCTGCCAAGCGCAGCCGGGTGCAGACCCGGAAGGATTTGCAGGAAACTGCCATCCACGAGGCCGGGCATGCCGTGGCTATGTACTGCCTGCCCACCCATGACCCGGTGCGGCACATTACCATAGTGCCCCGCGGCCAGAGCCTCGGCTCCACATGGTCGATGCCGGTGGATGACTCCTCCAACCTGACCCGCAATCAGATGTATGAGCAGATCGTCGGACTGCTGGGCGGGCGTGTGGCGGAGGCGCTGTTGGTGGGCGATATTTCCGTGGGCGCATCCAATGATATTGACCGTGCCACTTCGCTGGCCCGGGATATGGTGGCCCGCTACGGCATGTGCGAGAAGCTGGGAACCGTCTCCTATCTGGACGGCGGGGAGGTATTCATCGGCCGGGACTACCAGACCACCAAGAGCTATTCCGAAAAGGTGGCAGCCACCATTGACGATGAGGTCAAGCTGCTGATCGACAAAGCCTATGACCACTGCCGGAAGCTGCTGTCGGATCACGCGGAACAGCTGCGCACCGTGGTGGATTACCTGCTGGAGCATGAGTCCATGACCGGCGAACAGTTTACCGCCTGCATGGAGGGCAAGGAAATTGGAGAAGCCTCCACCACCATGCTGCTGGACGGACAGGACAAGTAAACAAACGGGGTATTGCCGCTGTGCAATACCCCGTTTTTGTAAGCGCGAAAGAGACAATTCGAGCGCAGAGCATCAGTAATTCTCTGCCTGAATTTCGAAAAAACCCTGCCCATGGCGGCAGGCGGGGCAAAGCTCCGGTGCGGCGGTGCCAACGGCGATGTGACCGCAGTTGCGGCATTGCCAGACCCGTGCCTCGTCCTTGCGGAAGACCTGCGCAGTTTGCAGATTGTGCAGCAGGGCGCGGTAGCGCTGTTCGTGGTGCTGCTCGATCTGTGCGATCAGCGCAAAGCGGTCAGCCAGCTCCGGAAAGCCCTCCTGCCGGGCGTCACGGGCAAAGCTTTCATACATCTGCGCCCATTCCCGGTGTTCCCCCTCGGCGGCCAGCACCAGATTTTCTGCTGTGGTGCCCAGAAGCCCCAGCTCCTTGAGCCAGATTTTGGCATGGGCAGCCTCATTTTGGGCGGTCTGGGCGAACAGCGCGGCGATCTGTTCCAGCCCCTCCTTTTTAGCGGTGGAGCCGAAGAAATCGTAGCGGCTGCGGGCGGCGCATTCGGCGTGGAAGGCGCGCAGCAGATTTTCGCCGGTTCGGGTATTTGCGTATTGGTTTGCCATGGAAAAGCCTCCTGTCAAGACATGGGAGCCCGTTAACAGGCTCTCTTATACAGAGTTTACCACAGTGCGGGCAAATCATCCGGCGAAATAACAGGAACCTCTGAACAGGCGGTTTCTACAGCGTAAAAAGGACGATGCAGATCAGCTGCAGCACACTTCCCAGCACCACAAAAATGTGGAACACACTGTGCATCCACTTTTTCCGGGAACCGATGCCGTAGAATACCGCGCCGATGGTGTAGGCCACGCCGCCGGAAAGCAGCCAGTTGAAGCCCGGCTCTGTCAGGGCGGCCCGAGCCTGCGGCAGGAAAAACAGAATGCACCAGCCCATAAAAAGGTAACAGATCATGGAAAACACCCGATACCGTTTCAAATCAATGGCCGTCAGCGTCACCGCGGGAATGGCCAGCAACCACTCAAAGGCAAACAGCCCCCAGCCGAGGGCGGCGTTTTGCCTGCGCAGGACAGACAGGGCCACGATGCTGTAGCTGCCTGCAATCAGCAGATAAATGGTACAGTGATCCAGCACCTGCAGCACCTTCTTGGCGGTACCGGGGCGCAGGCCGTGGTAGACGCTGGACATGGTGTAAAGCGTCACCATACTCAGTCCATAGAGCAGTGCTGCCACCAGATCCCAGCTGTCTCCAAGGTGCAGGGCCCGCACCGTACACACGATCAGTGCGCCGATGCCAATTCCGCCGCCGACAATGTGGGTCACCATGTTCATTCGCTCCTCTCCCCGGGAGTAGCTGGGCAGGGTGCGCTGGCAAAGTTTCAGTCTGTTCTTCATAGGAAATACCGCCTTTCATGGGTTTCATGGGGAAATTGTAGCGCATTAGGCCGGTAGAAGCCACCGAAAGTGAGATTTTATACCTCTACCGGGGAGAGAACAGGAAAAAACAGCAGTAGAGTATAAAAATACTTGACAAACAGACACTCTACAGTTACAATAGACAGGTTACCAAGGCTTGAGGTCGCGGGATTCATCAGTATCTGTCCGGTTTGGCAATTGCGGGGCAGGGGAAGGGGAGACCGCCGAAGGAGCGCATTTTCGGCCGGAAAAGCGCGTCCTGGGGCCGCACAGAACATGTGCGGAACTGTCATCCGTTTGGATGGAGCGCTGCCTGGGAACAGACGTGTCTGTCTGCCCGGTGCGTGCGCGCATCGGGCCTTTTTGCTGCAAAAATGAACCGACAGGAGACATATATATGAAAAAAACACCCTTTCTGACACTGGAAAAGGCGGAGCAGATCGCAAAACAGATCCCCACGCCCTTCCATATCTATGACGAGGCCGGAATTCGGGAAAACGCCCGGCAGCTGCGAAAGGCCTTTTCCTGGAACCCGGGCTTCCGGGAATATTTCGCCGTGAAGGCAACCCCCAATCCCTACATCCTCAAAATTCTGAAGGAGGAAGGCTGCGGCTGCGACTGCTCCTCCTACACGGAGCTGCTACTGTCCGAGGCGGTGGGCATCACCGGCCACAATGTGATGTTCTCCTCCAACGTGACCCCGGAGAAGGACATGCGCAAGGCACTGGAGGTGGGGGCCTACATCAATCTGGACGATGTGACCCATGTGGAATTTCTGGAGCGGCTGACGGATCAGCTGCCGGATACCATCTGCCTGCGCTACAATCCCGGCGGCTCCTTCTCGCTGGGCAATACCATCATGGATATGCCCGGCGATGCCAAGTATGGCATGACGGAGGATCAGATGATCGGCACGGTGTCCCGCCTGCAGCGGCTGGGCGTCAAGCATTTTGGCATTCATGCTTTTCTGGCCTCCAACACCACCACAAACGGCTATTACCCGGAGCTGGCTTCCCGCCTGTTCCGGCTGGCGGTGCGGGTGCATCAGGCTACAGGTGCCCATATTGCCTTTGTCAACCTCTCCGGCGGCATTGGCGTGGATTACCGGCCGGAGCAGCCCCGGTGCGACATTCAGGCCATCGGAGAGGGCGTGCGGCAGCGCTATGAGCAGCTGCTTGTTCCGGCGGGAATGGACGATGTGGCGATTTTCACCGAGCTGGGGCGGTTCATGCTGGCACCTTACGGCCATCTGATCGCCCGGGTGCTGCACAAAAAGCACATTTATCGGGAATATGTGGGGCTGGATGCCTGCGCGGCCGATCTGATGCGCCCGGCCATCTACGGTGCGTACCACCATATCACGGTGCTGGGCAAAGAGGATGCCATGCTGGATCATGTGTATGATGTCACCGGCGGCCTGTGCGAAAATAATGATAAATTTGCCATTGAGCGCAGCCTGCCCAAAATTGAGATCGGGGATCTGCTGGCCATTCATGACACCGGTGCCCACGGCCATGCCATGGGCTACAACTACAACGGCAAGCTCCGTTCCGCCGAAGTCCTGCTGCATCCGGACGGCAGCTTCCAGCTCATCCGTCGGGCGGAAACACCCCGGGATTATTTTGCGACACTGGACTGCACGGAATTCAAAATTGTGTAAATTCCACAAAAACAGAGCTTGAATTTCGGCACGGAAAAGGGATAATATACAACATTTTTACATGATTTATTCAAAAATCTATGCTATAATATACTGGGTGGTGAGAGAAGAAAGCCTGCCGCCCGGTAAGGAGCAGCTATGAATAATATTTTGTTTTTTCTGTTGCCAAAGGCCATGTGTGCTTATGTATACGATGATTACACCATTCGTCAGGCGCTGGAAAAAATGGAGGCGGCGGGTTTTGCGGCCCTGCCGATCCTAAACAAGCGTGGCGAATATCGCGGAACCCTGACAGAGGGCGACCTGCTGTGGGCCCTGAAAAACATGTGCTACATGGATATGCGTCAGGCGGAGGCCCGGCGGATCATGGAGCTGGAACGGCGCAGGGACAATATTCCCGTCCGTGTCACCACCTCCATGCAGGATCTGGTGGAGCGGGCCACGGAGCAGAACTTTGTGCCGGTGGTGGATGATAAGGATGCTTTCATCGGCATTGTCACCCGCCGTTCCATCATTCGCTACTGCCAGCAGCAGCTTTTCCCGGAGGATTGAGCCGGGACGAATTCAGCATTTTCCCGGGGCGGTCACCGCCCCGGGCTTTTCCTGCCTGAAAAATTGGCAGAAAAGTTCGGCACGGAGCGGGTTTTTGCCCCGGATTTGTCCAGAATACCAGTTGTAAATTTTTAAGAAATGATGTATAATACAATGAATGCTTTTGGGCGTTGATTTCATACATCGGAGGATGTTTTCCATATGGACAATCGCAATCAGATCATCGGGCAGTACATACAGCCCGGCAAGCAGGTGCATCTTGTGGGCATCGGCGGCATTTCCATGCGCCCGCTGGGGCTGGTGCTCAAGGAAATGGGCCTGATCGTCACCGGCTCGGATAAAAGCGCCACCGCCTCCACCCAGGAACTGATCGACAAGGGAATCCCCGTCCGGATCGGCCATTTTCCGGAGAATATTCAGGGGGCCTGCTGCGTGATCCGCACGGCCGCCGTCCATGACGATAATCCGGAAATCCTCGCGGCCCGGCAGGCTGGGATCCCGGTATTCGAGCGGGCGCAGGCGTGGGGCGTGATCATGCGCGGCTATGCCCATGCCCTGTGTGTGGCGGGCACCCACGGTAAAACCACCACCACCTCCATGCTGGCGCACATTCTCATGGCTGCCCAGACTGACCCGACCATTGTGGTGGGCGCACATCTGGACCTGATCGGGGCCTGTCACCATATTGGCACCGGGGATACCATTGTGATGGAAAGCTGCGAATTTTGCGACTCCTTCCTGAATTTCTCTCCCTCCATGGCCATCATTCTCAATGTGGACGCGGATCATCTGGACTATTTCAAGACCCTCGATGGAGTCAAGCGCTCCTTCCGGGCATTTGCCCAGCTGGCCTCCGAATTTGTGCTGGCCAACGGCGATGATGAAAACACGGTGGACACCCTGCAGGGGTTGAATTATGTAAACTTTGGCTTTGGAGAGCAGAACCGTGTCCGGGCGGTGAACGTTTCGCCCAACTGGCGCAGCTTTGATGTGCAGTGCGATGGCAAGTTCTACTGCCATCTGGAGCTGCAGGTCTTCGGCCGCCACAATGCCTGCAACGCGCTGGCCGCTGCCGCTGCCGCATGGCTGGTGGGCATCCCCGGCGAGGCGGTGAGCCGTGGCCTTTCCACCTTCCGTGGTGCCCGGCGGCGAATGGAGTACCGCGGCACCATCAACGGCGCGGATTTCTTCGATGATTTCGGCCACCATCCCCGGGAACTGGCCATGACACTGGACACCATCCAGACCATGGGCTACAAGCGGGTCATTCTGGCCTTCCAGCCCTACACCTACAGCCGCACGAAGGAGCTGTTTGAGGAGTTTATCCAGCAGCTGAAGCGGCCGGATATTCTGGTGATTTCCGATATTCTGGGCGCCCGGGAGACGGATACGCTGGGTATGTCCTCCACACAGATACAGGCACGGATTCCCGGCTCCTACTATTGCCCCGGCCTTGCGGATGTGGCCGAGAAGCTGCGCCAGCTGGCCCAGCCCGGCGATCTGATCTATACCTCCGGCTGCGGCAATCTGGATCTGGCCATGGATATGCTCTTCGGCCGGAAAAAGTAAAAAGACCGGGGCAAAGCCCCGATCTTCCTTTGCTACGGCTCCAGAATCAGATGTTCCACCCCGGAGTCGGAGAATTCCTCCATATAGCGCTCCATGCGGCTGGCCATTTCCGGATAGTTTTCATCGGTGATCTGCACATAGTCCATATCCCGGTGGGCCAGCTCCTCTGCAAGAATCTGGAAAAATACCGCATCCTCATAGCAGGCAATGGCCTCGTGAATCCCTCCATCGGCAAAGGCCTGCGATGGAATCCACTGCCCCTCCCACATTTCGCTCAGCAGCGGCATGGCGTTGGCGGGGCACAGGCCGAACAGCTTGCTTTCCACATGGTCGTAATCGGCAAAGCGGTCGTCGCCCCGGGTGGAATTGAGCACCCAGTTGCCGATGTAGACCAGATCCAGCAGTCGGCGGAATTCTTTTTTCGTCAGTTCAATTTGCATAGGTATACCCCTCCCTGTGCTGCTATTATAGCACGCGGTACCGGGAAATCAAGAATGATAAAGAGGCGATCTTTGTGAAAAAATGGAATGTTTGTGTCCTGTTCGGCGGAATGAGCCCGGAGTACGAGGTCTCCCTGCGTTCGGCAGAGTCCGTTTTGAACAATATGGACGCGCAGAAGTACAACATTTATCCTGTTGGCATCACCAAAACGGGGCGCTGGATCCATTACCGGGGCGGGGATTACTCCCTTTTGCCCACCGGCCAGTGGGAGCAGTGTCCGGAAAACCGGCCTGCCGCCATTTCTCCCGTGCGGGGACAGGGGCTGCTGACCTTTGAGGGTGACTGCGTTGTGCGGGAGCATATCGATGTGGTTTTCCCCGTGCTCCACGGCGAGAATGGGGAGGACGGTGCCATGCAGGGCCTTCTCCAGCTGGCGGGCATTCCCTATGTGGGGCCCCATGTGTCGGCTTCCGCCGTTGCCATGGACAAGACCCTGACCAAGCTGGTGGCCGATCAGGTGGGCGTGACTCAGGCCAGCTGGCAGCTGGTGCGTGGGCAGGAGCTGGAGGGGCACATGGATGCCATTGTTGCCCGGCTGGAGGAACGGTTCAGCTATCCCATGTTTGTCAAGCCCTCCGGCACCGGCTCCTCCGTGGGTGTTTCCAAGGTGGCCAGCCCCGAGGGCCTGCGGGCCGCTCTGCTTGCCGCGGCGAAATTCGACAGCAAAATTCTGGTGGAAGAATTTATCCACGGCCGGGAAGTGGAAGTGGCCGTGCTGGGCAATGACAGCCCGGTGGCCTCCGTCTGCGGAGAGATCGATTCCGGTGCGGATTTCTATGATTATGATGCCAAATACATCACCGATACCTCCACGGCCTACATCCCCGCCCGCATCAGCGAGACGGTGGCCGAGCAGGTGCGGGACGCGGCGGTGCGGATCTACAGCGCCATCGGCTGTCAGGGCCTGAGCCGGGTGGACTTCTTCGTCACCTATGAAGATGACCGTGTGGTGTTCAACGAGATCAACACAGTGCCCGGCTTTACCTCCATTTCCATGTATCCCAAGCTGTTCGATGCCAGCGGCATCGCCTACAGCCAGCTGATCGATGAGCTGCTGCAGCTGGCCATGGAGGCCGGACAGGAATGAGCAAAGCGGTTCTGACCATGCAGGGCTGCCAGTATTACCCCCAGATGGAGCCGGAGAAGATCGAGCTGGTCACGGAGGGGGAGCTGTACTGGCGGGAAAACGGCTGGGAGATCACCTATGAGGAAAGCGACCTGACGGGTCTCGAGGGGGTTCACACCACCATCCGGGTGGAGCCGGGACAGGTGACGCTGCGGCGGACGGGAAAGCTCCGCTCCGAAATGGTCTTTCAGGAGGGGGTAGCCCACGAGTCTCTGTATCAGATGGATTTCGGTGCGCTGCTGGTCACGGTCTGCGCGCGGCAGATCAGCGCCTCCATCGGGGCCCAAGGCGGCACGGTGGATCTGGTGTACAGCATCGAGCTGGAGGGCAACGGAACGGGTCTTGTGGAGTATCACATGGATATTCAGACGCAGGAACCGGCAGAATAAAAATACCACGGCGGTACGCCCGGAAACGGCGCGCACCGCCGTTTTTCCGACCACCCCCTACGGATGCACGATTGAACCCGGGTGCAAACGGGCCGATGTGCCTCAATCGGCCCCTACGAAAGGTGCGTCAAAAAATCGAATGTCATTGCGAACCAGTGCGCACACTGGTGTGGCAATCCCCCTGTTCTTCCGGACTGCCGGAAAAACGGTGGAATTGTGCGCCTACCCGGGGGATTGCCACGTCGGCTACGCCTCCTTGCAATGACAGCAAGACTTTATGAGATTGCCGCGTCAGCCTCCGGCCTGCTCGCAATTGTGCCGATAATGGATGGCGAAATATACAAATTTTATACAAAAACATTGACAACATTATGCGAAAGTGCTAATATAAACTCGTGCGGGGACTTCTCCGCAACCTGAAGCATACCTTTGGAAGGAGCGAGTAAAATGAACACTTTTAACCGTAAACGTCGTTACTGTCTGTTGATTCCAGTGCTGATCCTGACGGTCTGTGTACTTACTGTGGGACTGTTCCACTGGCAGCGGAATAAGGTGTCGAAGCTGGTGTTGGAGCAGAAGGGGATTGTCCTGAACTGGGGTGATGACCGGTACCCCGCTCGCTATCTGGGAACCTATGACGGCGGTGTCGTAGTGGTGCAGACGGCTGAGAAAAGGTCAGAAATCGAAAATATGTACTACATCAATGCGGGAGATGCTGCTTTTAGGTCATGGAATCCATTCGAAATCCTTTTGGTAAAGGATGGCACGGTGTATTATCTGGAGACGGCCTGGAAGCAGGGATGGCTGTCGCAGGAACAGCTCCAGCAGATAGAATCCCGCTTTTGGAAGGCCGAAGAAGAGCGGTGTGGCTATACCATCGCGCATTGATCAGCCGGCGTGCGAACCGGCTCACTACGACCTGGTTTCTGACACACTGAGCGCTTAAAGGTAGAAAAAACGTGGAGCGTATCGCTTTCGATACGCTCCACGAATCGTTTTATGGGCACAGAGCCAAGAATCAGACTTCCTCGTCCGGGATTTCTGAGGGCGGCAGGGTGTCGCCTTCGATGCGCACGACAATGTTGTCACGCTTGCTGTAATGATCGGTGGACAGCAGGGTGCTGGAGATCAGCGCGCCGGTCTCCCGGTCATAGCGGCACAGGTAGCACTCCAAATCATAGCCGGAAATGCCGCTTTGCAGCACCTGACCATCGATGTAGCCCTGCTGGTTGTCCTTGCTCATGGGCTGGGAGATGGTGTTGGGGGTGTAAATGGCCAGCACCTTGTTTTCCAGCGCGTTGCGGTAATTGACATCGGCCTTGGCGGTGCCCAGCAGTTTCACCGTCACGGTATTTCCGCTGAAGGTGACCACCAGCCGGATGGGATCCTCCGTGGTGTTGACAAATTGCAGATCCTGTGAGCCGTAGCTGACAGCCGCGTCAAAGCCCAGCGGGGTGTAATCCACGGCGTAGGGGTGGGAGTAGCGCTGTGTGACAGTCAGATCCGCAAGCAGGGCACTGCAATACAGGGCAGAGGAGATCTGGCTGATGCCGCCGCCCAGCACCGTGGCCGTGCTGCCGGGGAAGGACGGGGCGGTCTTGTAGCCACGCTTGGCGGTGCAGGGGCCAACGGCGGTGTTGAAGCTGAACAGTTCACCAGCTTTGACCACATAGCCGTTGAGCGCTTCGCAGGCCAGACGCAGGTTGGTATCCCGGCTGGCATCGCTGCCGCCGCTGCAGGTGGCGGTGTACTCCGCCAGAACATCCTTGAACAGGTCACCGACCAGCGCGGCCTCGGTGATATCCGGGGTCAGAAAATCCAGCTGGATGGAGATGCTCTGGCCATATTGGGCATTTTCCAGAAGCTTCGCAACCTGTTCCCGGTCGAAACCGTAGCCGTAGACCTCCGGGGTGACGTGGAAACTGTTGTCCAGCTCCGCGTCCTGCGGCTCCTGACAGTATTGGGCGAACACGGCGTCCAGATCGACGGCATCTGGCTCCGTCAGGGTGGGGGCATCATAGGATACCGACATCCGGTGCAGGCTGTAGGAGTCCAGCACATAGTCATACAGGGCCTGGGTATCCAGCACAAAGTCCGGCGTGCCCAGTGTGATCACCAGTGTCTGGTGCTGGATGCCGCTCAGATTCGGCACATATGGGCCTTTTTCCGCTTCGTCCCAGGAGCTGGGCTTATAGGGATAGCTGGGGCGCTTGCCCTCCAGCGTCACGGTCGGCTGGGTCATTTCCATGCTGTAACCGTCGCAGAAGGTGTCCACCGCGCTGTAGATGTATTCCAAATTCAAATTCAGGTAGGGGAGCAGGGCAACATTGTGCTCTTTCTTCTCCGCCTCGGCCCGGGTCTGGGCGTTCTGGGCATCGGTGCCGGTGCGGCCATACTCATACGCCTTGCCCACTGCGGCCTGCACATCCAGCCGGGCACCGGTATCGGCCGGGGAGAGGGTCAGGGTGTCCCCGGGCAGGGTGACCACCAGATCCTCCGTAGCGAAGCTGCCGGAAAGGGCCAGCTGTACCGCACTGCGGGCGGCCTCCGGGGTCATGCCCCCCACATTCACGCCGCCAATGTACACATTGGGCAGAATGCAACCGTCATCCTCCGGCACGGAGAAAATGCTGCTGAGCAGATGATTGACCCCGACAACGGCGGCGATCACCACCGCAAGGCCCAGACAAAGCAGGACGATGCGGCGGGCCAGCGCGTTTTTTCGGGCCTTTTCCGTCGCAAACCTGCGTTTTGGTGTAGTTTTTCCCATAAGGCTATGCAACCTTTCTTTTGAAACCTGTGCGCAATCGTCTATGCGCGATTGGGGCGGGTTCCTTATTTCTGCGGCGATTTCGCCGGTTTGATTGAATGTTCGGGGTCATTGTAGCACATTTTCCCCGCCGATGCAATCATTTTGCGCCTGTTCCTGCCTGCCGGACGAAAAATTGACAGTTTTTTCACAATTTCAGGGCGTTGCGGTAGCGGCCGATGAAGGCTTTTGCCTGCTTGAGACTGTCGCTGCCGCCGGAAAGCTTCAGGCGCAGGGTGGGCTTTTTTGCGGTGGCCACAAAGCTCAGCCGATTTTTGTAGCAGGGCTCGTTACACACGGCGGTCATAACCTCGAAATCCAGATTGGTGAAGGCAAACAGCACATCCCCGGCCTTCTGGCGGATATCCTCGATGCCGCACTGCCGGGCATCGGCCCGGAGCAGGGCAATGTCGATCAGATTCAGCACGCCCTTGGGCGGGTCGCCATAGCGATCCACGATTTCATCCAGAAGATCGTCCGCATCGTGCTCGATTTTGTGCATCAAATCACGTTTTTCATCGA
>CAYSJX010000031.1:0-15024 GCA_964431445.1 uncultured Oscillospiraceae bacterium
CGGTGTCCACGATTTCGTATATTCCTCGTTCCATTTTTCCTCGCTCAAGCATTTTGCATCACCCATCCGTATTATATCATATATAATGCAAAAAGCCCAGCATAAACTGGACTTTTTCGACAGGCTTTGGGGTCAGGCGATAAGCCTGACCCCAAAGTCTTATAAAAATAACTTACGCATACAGGTCAATGTTTCCGGTTTACATTTGGAACTGAACAATGGATAGTTTTTTGGCACCGTGTTTGCTTTTGCGCATTGGGCCTGTCACCCGCTCCGTTCTCACGATGCACCCTCCGGGCTGAATAAATCGCAATTGGGAATATCTTTGTAGAAAAAGCGGTTGCGGAGTTCCTCTTTATCCGTATAGTAGTTATAAATGTTTTGCACACGAGTCCAGATTTGCTCATCAAAATAGATATCGGATCTTTGGCTGACCATGCTTTCCACATACCGGCGCAGGTCTGTATAAAACAGATCGGTCACTTCGTAGCAGACATATTGCCCATCTTCATAAACCTTGTACACGGACATTTCATCAAAGGTTAAAAGCCGGCCATGAATGAAGGCGTAATTGGTGGGGTCATTGGCATCATGGACATCATAGGTAAAGATGTAGATCAAAGGAATATCCACGCCTCCATCGGTTTCGCCCCTGCGCTGGGGGATATACGCGCTTAATACCAACGCGCTTTCTGTATCCGTGGCGCCAACAGGCATGCCGAAGCCATCCAATGTATGCCAGTTTTGTCCGACAAGGTCATATTGCTGCTCCGGCGGAACCGTATCATCGAAAACAATCGAGGGATTCAGACGTTCAACAAGCAGCATGGGGGAAGCAGAGGCCACGATGTTGCAGGGCAGGCTGCCCATCAATTCTCTGCATTTTGCCAGATATTCATAAGCAATCCTGTTTTGCTCCGCAGGGTCCGTCAGATCACAGGCAAAATAAGGCTGGAGCTGCTCCATAACCTTTTCCACAAGTTCTGCATCGGTCTCAACCGGTGTAAGGGGAGCAATCACATCCACGGGCGTTTCAACAGGCGTTGCGAAGCTAACCGAACACATCCAGTCCTGCCCAAACATAAAATGATTGTTTGTCAGCACAAAGTAATAATGGTCATCAGTAAGCGGCTGCTCCAGAAAACCAATATCATATGCTTGGGAAAGATCAATCGTCATGATGCCGTTTGTGTGGGCCGCAAAATCTGTCCTGTCAAAAACGATCCTGTCGGAAACCGGCTCGATCTCCCTGTCGGCAGACCACAGCATCAGTTTCAGCTGTTTCTGGAAGCTTAACGGCTTATCGGATTTATTCTCCACCCGGATGGACACAATACCATCGCCCTCATAGGTGGCGCGGAGGCTGAGATCGTCTCCGGATAACGATGAGAATAGACTGAACGCAAAGGCCGTCACAGTGAGACTGCAAAGCAATATCGCTGTCACGAATATTGCCGCTTTCATAGAAGGACGATGCGGCCGGACATCTAAAGCAGCACCTGTTTTCTCTTCAAAAATATTCTTTATGTTTTGCAAATTTGCTTTATGAAATGACTCCATACGGGCCTCCTTTTAGTTAGAAAGTGCTTTTCGCAGTTTCAGCTTTGTTTGATACAGTCGATTGTCAACCTGTTTCACGCTAAGATCCAACGCAAGCGCGATTTCTTTCGGTTTTTGCTCATAATAGTATCGGCGGATCAGAATTTCACGATCCGGTTCCCCCAGCGCATTGACCGCCGCGATCAACGCTCTGCGGGTTTCAGCTTCAAGGAAGGTATCGACAAGGCCGAGCTGGTCTATGAAATCGGTATCCTCCAGAGGAATAATGTTTCGCCTGGTAATCTCCCGACATATGTTTACCGCTTGCGTCCGGGCTACGATGGAAAGCCATGTTTTCAGTTTTCCACGCCGGGGATTATACTTTTCCGGATGTTCCCACAGGTAAATGAATGTATCGGCCACACATTCCTCGACATCCTGCGTTGAGCCGATATGATTCAAAACCGCTCCCGCAACCGACCATAAGAGTTTCGCGTATTTTGTGATCACTTCGTTGATTGCAGCCTCGTTTCGGTTTTTTATTGCTGTTATCACTCGTTCGTCATTCAAAAGATTCACCTCCTGCCATGTGGATTAACCGGTCATATATAGTACGGGAAAAAACGGAAAAACACTTACATTTCCCCAAAAATTTTTGACGGAAGTCGATCTGTGCATATTGTGCTGCCCGGAAGCTGCAAAGTCATTCTACGCCAAAACCCGGCTGTTGCACAGCATTTTCTGCGCACAGCCGGGTTTTGTATGCTTGTTTTCAGAGCTTCCGCACGGTTTTTAAGACAAGCCGGATCTGCCGTGGAGAAGTTAGATTGGGGCTTACCTTTTCTGCTTCTGCCTGGCCGCCCTCTTGGTCGCCGCGGACGGGAGGAAGTAGACGAGGTTCTCGGGATTTACAACGTGGCGGCGTTCAGCTTGGTCGGTCATCGGACATGTGGGGCGCCAAGGATGCCGCCCCCCCTACGATAGCCGGGGGAAAATCCGGGGGATTGCGGGTTATTGCTGGGGGTCGGCTTTGCTGTAGCTGAAGCCGCGGCCCCAGACTTCTTTTACCTGGGTGACGATCATGAAGCAGGCGGGGTCGATGGCGCGGGCCAGTTTTTCGATTTTGGGCAGCTCATAATCGGAAATGATACTCAAAATCACATCGGTCTGGATGCCGGAGTAGCCGCCCTGCCCGTGCAGCAGGGTCACGCCCCTGTCCACATCGGTCAGAATCGCGGCACGGATCTCATCGGCCCGGGCGCTGACGATTTTGACCTCCGTCCGGGTGGTGCCCATGACGGTGGTCTTGTTCAGAGCAACGGAGATCACCAGAATCAGCACAACGCCCAGCAGCAGATCCTCCAGCTCGTGGTAAAAGCCCTGCGCCAGCACGATGCAAAGGTCAAAGACACTCAGACTCAGGGAAACAGGAATGCGGAAATGCTTTTGCAGGATCAGCGGCGGGATATCCATGCCGCCGGTGGAGGCCCCGCCCCGGATCACCAGTCCGAGACCGACACCCAGCCCGAGGCCGGCGAAAAGCACATTCAGCCACAGCTGCTGGGTGATCACCACATCCCCCAGCAGCCGGTTGAGAATTTCCAGCGCGGCGGGATAGAATATGGAACTGAACACCGTGCTCATGGCGAATTGCCGCCCCAGTACCCACCAGCCCAGCAGCAGCATCACCGCGTTGAACAGGAAAATGAACAGGGGCATGGAAAAATCCGTCAGATGATTGACGATCAAGGCAATACCGGTGGTGCCACAGCTGACCAGCTCCGTCGGGAGCAGGAACAGCTTGACAGACAACACATACACAATATTCCCCGCCAGCACCATCAGAAACGGCAGAATTTTCTTTCCAAGGCTTTTGATTTGACCCATAATGAACCAACTTTCCGAAAAATAAGCCCGCACACAACGGGCAGGCACAGCATTTTCTGTCATTATAGGTCATTTTTTTGGAATAGTCAAGGCAGAAAAAGGCCCCCGGCCGGGGGCGAAGGATGTCACTGTTTCTATTGTATATGACGTGTCATTTGTGTATTCCAACCAGCGCCGTCAGCCCAAGGGCCAGCCCCATGGCGGCCAGCAGCGCCAGCAGCACCGATGCCGTGCCGGAGTGCAGCGCAAGCACTGCCAGCATTATCATGAAACCGCCTCCCTGCTTTTTCGCTGCCGCTATCAATATACGCCCCCGGCCGGGAAAATATACCACAAAATATTCCCCGTTTTTCGACATTCGCCCTTTTCCGGTTGCATTTTTTGGGTCCGTCTGCTACTATAAATGTATCCATTTTAAGGAGGCCCCGCCATGTCGGGGAAAAACAGTTCCTATATGACCACCCTTTCCGAGCGGATCAGCTACTGGTCTTTCTTCATCGGGCAGAATATCTACTATAATATCACGGCTGCGTTTATCTCCACCTACCTTGCCATGCAGGGCGTATCCCTGACGAAAGTGGCCGTGGTGCTGCTGATCGTCAAGATCTGGGACGCAGTCAACGATCCAGTCTTTGGCTATGTGTTTGACAAAATCAAATTCAAAAGCGGGCAGAAATGCCTGCCGTGGCTGCGCATTTCCACGCTGCTGATTCCCGTTGTCACCATTGTGCTCTTCTCCATCCCCGCCGGGATGAGCGAAACGGGCAAGCTGGTCTGGTTCGGCGTGGCCTATGTGCTGTGGGACACGGTTTACACATTGACGGATGTGCCGGCCTATGCCATGCTCAACACCATGACCGATAATTTGCAGGAGCGCAATGTGCTGCTGTCTGTCAACCGGGTCTTTTCCGGCGCGGGTGTGCTGATCTACGGGGTGGCGCTGCCCATTCTCATCAGCGAGAAGGTGGGCATGAGCGCTTCCTGGGCCATTGCGCTGCTGTCCGTGTTCAGCGCATTGACCATGTTGCCCCTGTCCCGCAACTGCAAGGAGCGCAACTACAATCCCGCCGACGAGGACGAAAGCTTCACCCCCCGGCAGATGCTGCGCTATCTGGGCAGCAACAAATATCTGCTGCGCTACTACGGCGGCTACATGGCAACGGATGCCCTGAAAACCTCCAACGCGGTGCTGATGTTTGTGTCGTTTTATCTGTTCCATGACTCCACCTATTCCGTGGTACTCAATGTGCTGAATATGGTGCCCGGGGTCTTCGCCGCCATGCTGATGCCCGCCCTTTTGAAGCGGCTGGATAAATTCAAGGTGCTGTTCTGGTGCAACATCGCAAATATCGTGCTGGGGCTTGTGATCTACTTCTCCGGCTATGATAACCGGGCGCTGTTTTTGACGCTGACCTGCGTGCGCACGGTGCCCATGAGCATTGTGGGCATTCTGGCCTTCATGTTCACCCCGGACTGCGCCGAGTATGGCGAGTACAAGACCGGCATCAGCGCCAAGGGCATCACCTTCGCCATCCAGACCTTCTCCGTGAAGATCACGGCGGCGGTCTCCTCCTCGCTGGCGCTGGTGCTGCTGGGCTGCTTCCGCTGGGTCAGTGTGGAGGCGGACAGCTTTGAGGCTCTGGCGGCCATGAATGTCAGCCAGAGCGACACCACGCTGAAGGGCCTGTGGATCGTCTACGCGCTGGTACCGGTGATCGGGCTGATCATCTCCACCTTCTTCTATCTGAGCTATCATCTCAACGATAAGGATGTGCAGATCATGGCAAAATGTAACGCCGGAGAGCTGACCCGGGAGGAGGCCGAGGGCCTGCTTTCCCGCAAATATTGACCCCCAAACCCCATTTTCGCCGCCCAAATCGGGCGGCGAAAAATTTTGTACAAACTGCACAAAAACCATGCCTTTTTCAGGGGCAATGGGACATTTCACGAATTTTGCCCATGGAAATCACCCGCTTTTCTGCGAAAAAGCATGGGAAATCGCAGGTTAATTTACATAAAAGCCTTGATTATCCCGGTGGAACGTGCTATAATACACGCAATTGTGGAAACTGTGCCCCCGGCGAAGATTTCCATTTGCGTGGGCGATTTGCGCCCGTGCGTATCATTTTTCGAATCCATCCAACGATGAAAGGACGACCACCACATGCACAAGAAGATCCTGCGGATCCTGTCCTTGGCTCTGGCGATCCTGCTTCTGGTCTGTGTTCTGCCGCAGAAATCCTCTGCCAACGACCTGCAGATCAAAGAGATCCGTAACCAAATCACTTCTACATACAAAACAGCCAAGCGCCGTTCCGGCTTCTCCACCTTCAAGGGCCACTGCGCCAGCCTCGTGAACTGGCAGATGTACCTTCTGGGCATCACCACGGAGAAGATCAGCAGCAACGGCAATCAGGAGTATGACTACTTCGTCAAGCGGGCCCAGACCTCCGGCGGCTACACCGTCCGGGCCTACCCCGCCTCCCGCTACAATATGAAAGAGGCCCTCAATGCCGTCTCCGAGAACGGCACCCGGGACGCTTTCAACATGATCGTGTGCTTCCAGTCCACCACCAGCGCGCTGGGGCGGCTGTATGGCCACGCACTGTTTGTCCATGCCATCATTGACGGCATTGTCTACTACAGCGAAAACACCGGCGTTACCGTCGGCGGCTCTTACTATCCGGAGGGCTCCGCCATCGCCGTGACCATTGATGAATTCTGCCGCTATTATGAGCGCTGGATCTACTATGAAGGGCTGATCTGCTTCGGCCGCAAGACCTATGCAGATGAATGCCCCTACTATTCCTCCAATCTCTATGCCGGCCTGACGGAAGAGACCGCCATGTATTCCGAACCCTGCACCACAGAGGAGGATCCCCGTTCCCTGTACCGCTATCAGATCCCCGCGGGCGAACGTGTCCATGTGGTGGGCCTGTACGAAAACGCCGAGGGCGAATACTGGTACCAGCTGGACGGCTCCCACGAGGGCTTCATCCCCGCCGATGCCACGCAGGTGCTTGCGCTGGACTATTCCGACGTGGTGGCGGTGGACATCGAATCCCCCGGCAACCTGCGTGCCGGCACCCGCTTCAGTCTGAAGGGAAATATCGCCTCCACCCATAACCGGATCTACACCGTCCGGGCCCAGATCTACGATCTGACCGGGGAAGAACCGAACCAGCTCTACAGCGTGACCGCCATGGTGGACGGGCTGGACTATGATTTGCGCAACAGTACCCTGTCCAACAAGCTGCTCTTCCGCAAGCTCGGCGCAGGTACCTATCGGTACTCGCTGGCGGCCATTGTGGGCAACTATTACTATGCCAACGGGGCCGTACAGCTGGAATGGAAGACGGTGCAGCTGTGGTCTTCTCAGTTCAATGTGGTCACATCCCGCGGGGATTCCCTGCATGTCAGCTTTTTTGGCAACGGTGGTAGCACCACCCTCGACCGGATAGAGCTGGCGGCCGATACCTCCATCAGCCGGATGCCCAGTGCCATTCGCCCGGGCTACATCTTCACCGGCTGGTTCACCCGTCCCATAGACGGTGAGCAGGTGACGGAGCTGACGACGTTCTCCGAGAATACCACCCTCTATGCCCACTGGGCGCTGGATACCCAGACCGATGGCTGGCTGCTGGACGGCAGCACATGGCGCTTTGTCCGGAACGGCACCACGCAGGAGGGCTTCGTGGAAACGGATGGCCGCACCTACTATGTCGATGCCAACGGCGTTCCCGTGACGGGCTGGAAGGCCATGGACAATAAGAACTATTACTTCAACCCGCTGGGCATCATGCAGACCGGGCGCATCAGCGTGGACGGTACCTCTTTCCTGCTGGGAGAGAACGGCGCGGCGCTGGTCGGCTGGGTCACCATCGACAACAGTACCTACTTCCTCAATCAGGACGGCTCTTTCTACACGGGTCTGCTGGATCTGGACGGAAGCTCCTACCTGTTTGACACCATCACCGGTGCGCTGGTCGATGGGGAGTAATCCCGGAAAACTGGATATGATCGGGGTGCCGCAGCATGGTTGCGGCACCCTTTTTCCGTATCGCCGGGCATAATTCATCATTTTTTGCGAAAATCGGAAAGCAACCGTTGCATCTTTGGCAAAGGTCTGGTAAAATAAAAAAGATAACGGACAGAATGGGGGGCAGATGCGTGACATTTCACAGGGAGGACTGCATTGCCGTGTTCGACTCCGGCCTTGGGGGCCTGAGCGTACTGCGGCATCTGCGGCGGGTCATGCCCGATGAACACTTTCTATATTACGGTGACTGCGGCAACGCACCCTATGGCACCCGCCCCACCCAGCAGATCCGGCAGCTGACCTTTTCCGCCGTGGAGCTGCTGTTGCAGCGGCCGGTCAAGGCGCTGGTGGTGGCCTGCAACACGGCCACGGCGGCGGCCATTGCCCAGCTGCGGGAAAAATACCCCCAGCTGATCATCATCGGCATCGAACCGGCGCTGAAACTGGCGGCTGACCGCTTTCCCGGTGGGCGCATCGGCGTGATGGCCACACAGGTGACCCTGCGGGAGGAAAAATTCCAAAATCTCTGGCACCGCTGTGCGGCGGGTTGTCAGGTTTATCCCATTGAAGCCCCCGGTCTTGTGGAGCTGGTGGAGTCCGGGCAGCAGAATAGCCCCCAGGCCCTGGCGCTGCTGCGGCAGGTACTGGGACCCTACGCCGGGCGCCTGGATGCGCTGGTGCTGGGCTGCACCCACTTTCCCTTTGCCGCCGGTACAATTTCGCAGGTTCTGGGGGACACGCCCCTGCTCGACGGGGGGGACGGCACCGCCCGGGAGACTCGACGGCGTCTGGCACAGGCCGGCCTGCTGGCACCGGACGGGCAGACGGGAACCACGGAGATCCTTTGCAGCGGCGATGCCGCGCGTTCGTGCCATCTGGCAAAAAAACTGCTGGAAGAATAAAGGAGAGACACAATGGGCAACGATGTTCTGGTAATCGGTATCGCAGGCGGCACCGGCAGCGGGAAAACCACCCTGATGCGCCGGCTGGTGGAGCGGTTCGGGGATGTAGTCAGCGTGATCAGCCACGATAATTACTACCGCCGCCTTGACCATCTGACGCTGGAGGAGCGGGCCATGGTCAACTATGACGAGCCCCAGTCTCTGGAAACGGATCTGATGGTGCGCCATCTGGAGCAGCTGCGCCGGGGTCATGCCATCGAATGCCCGGTGTACGATTTTTCCATCCACAACCGCAGCAGTGAAACCATCCACATTGAGCCCCGGCGGGTGATCATTGTGGAGGGAATTTTGATTTTTGAGAACGCGCAGCTGCGCAATCTTATGGATATCCGCATTTTCGTGGACACCGATGCCGATGTGCGCCTTTGCCGCCGCATCCGCCGGGACGTGAACAAGCGGGGCCGCACGCTGGACTCCGTGCTGCAGCAGTATCAGGAGACAGTCAAGCCCATGCACGAAAAATATGTGGAGCCCAGTAAAAAATATGCCAACATCGTTGTGCCGGAGGGCGGCAAAAATCTGGTGGCACTGGATATGATCATCGGCCGCATCCAGCGGCATCTGGACAATGGGGAGACTTTATGTACGAAAGCCTGATTTTTGATCTGGACGGAACCCTCTGGGACACCACCGACCTTGTGGCGGAGGGCTATAATATCCAGCTACGCCGGGAGGGGCTGGCCCATCTGTGCGTCACCGGGGATGATCTGAAAAAGCTCTTCGGCCGCACCATGGATGCTCTGGCCGATGCTATGCTGGCCGCCATTCCCGTGCCGGAGCGCTACCGGCTCATGGATCGGTGCGTGGCCTCGGAGGAGGCGTATCTGGAGCAGGACCCCTGCCAGGTGTTCTACCCCGGCGTGCTGGAAACCCTGCAAGCGCTTGCCCGGCGTTATCGGCTGTTCATCGTCACCAATGCCCAGTCCGGCTATCCGGCCCTGTGTACCGGCAAGCTGGGTGCAACCGACCTGTTTTCCGGGTGGCTGACTTTCGGGGATACCGGCCTTTCCAAGGGCGGCACCATCCGCGAGCTGATGCGCCGGCACAATATTTCCAATGCCATTTACATCGGAGACACCCAGCTGGATCAGCAGGCCGCACAGGAAGCGGGAATTCCCTTCCTCTGGGCCAGCTACGGCTTCGGCACCGTGCAGCAATACGAGGCCCGTGCCGATTCCTTCCCGGAGCTTGCCCGGCTGCTCTAAGCAATAAAAAACCGCGGCGCAGCCGCGGTTCAGTGTGTCAAAAAAGTACCGTCCCTTGGCTCCCCCTGTGGGGGAGCAGGCCGAAATCTTTGATTTCGGCCTGAGAGGGCCCTCTCCGTCACGGCAAGTCATTCACCGGCGCAAAAACAACGGTTTTTTGACAGTCTCAAATTTCCCCACGGCACCGCCGTGGGGAAATTTTTGCCACAGACCGTTGGGATGATTGCCACACCAGTGTGCGCACTGGTTCGCAGTAACCTTTGATTTTTTTGAGCCTCCGTAGGGGCCGATTGAGGCACATCGGCCCGCTTGCACAACGTTCGGTCATGCACCGTAGGGGGCGGCGCCCACGACGCCCCGCCGTTCCCCATTCCGGGCATCCGGTTCTTCCCGTAGGGGTGGCCATCGGTCGCCCCTACGACATATTGGGAACATTGTGCGAATTTTTCGCTGCGGGAGGGGCGTCAGGGATGCCGCCCCCTACGGCGGTAATTCTGCCGGGCACGTCCCAATTTACCTTCTCCCATTCTCTGCGACTAAGAGGGTTGCCAGACGGGCGATGAAATCGCCGTTGGTGGGGCGGGGGATGGTGCCGTCCGGGGCGGTGGGGAAATACTGCCGCCAGCGTTCCGGCGAGCCTTTCATCCACGCCGAGGCGATGGCCGTGCGGATGCTGCGCTCCACCTGCTGGCCGCTTTTGCCGCAGCGGTGGCCGACGGCGGTGTACAGCTCCTTCGTCAGTCCCTGCGCCGGGTCTCGGGCATACTGGGGGATTGCATTGACAAGATGGCTGTAGCCGTCATTTTTCGGGGAGAAATCCAGCGCCAGCAGCATGGAAGAAACGCTCAGCCCCGGCTCCGGCAGGGGCCGCGGCGCAGGCTCCAGCGTGGCTGTCAGCGCGCGGATTTGCCCGGCCACTGCCTCTGCGCTGCATGGCCGCCGCATGAGATAGTCCACCTGGCACGCTTCCAGCGTGGAGAGAATGTAGGGGCTGAGATAGGCAGCGGTGACCAGCGTGGCCGGAAGGCTGCCGCTTTCTTTCATCGCCCGCAGCAAGGATAGCCCATCCGTCCCCGGAAGTGTCAGATCCAGCACCAGCAGGCACGGACGAAACTCGGCCACGGCGGCCAGAACCTGCTCGCCGTCCCAGCAACCGCAAAGGTCAAATTCGCCTCCTAACTGCCGTGTCAGCATTTGCAAAAGCTCCCGGTTTCCCTCTGCCAGCAGCACCTTTTTCATGCCAAACGCCTCCCTTTTCTCTTCTGTCCATATCATAGCAAACGAAGATACGTTTAGCAAGCGCCTGCCGCCATTTTCTTCCGACATTTTTCGACAATTCTTCGGTTACAGGTCTGGAAGAGAAACACGCGGCACCAGAAAAGCTGTATGCGGATGCCGCAGGTGCGAAGGGGTTGGTGGGGATTTGGTATTGGTCGTCTATGAGGATGTAGTCCACCCGATGTTTTTTGCGAGGGCGAGGTTCTGCGCGTTTTCGGCAAGGAGGCGCTCTGGGATGCAGTCTGTGTCATCGCCCACTGCTCAATGGTATTGACGTAGCCTTTGATATCGGAAAAATGCGCCCGGATGTAGCCTTCGCTCATTATGAGACAGCAGTATCGAATGTGGGCAAGGTATTCCGGGGCAAAGTCTTTTTGCCAGTCGAAGGGGATATAGTAGCCTTCCACGACCAGTGTCTGCCCGTTTTCTATGGCGGTTTTGACGATTTCCCGCAGGATGGGCCAAAGAAAATCGGTCAGCGCCCGGTCATCGTTCAGGGCGGTGAGGCTTGTGTTCCCGCTGCGGACCAGCCCCATTTTCAGATGGTCGATCGACAGGTAGGGATAGTGTATTGCTCCAGCAGCCGTTGGGCTAGTGCGGTTTTGCCTGTGTGCGATGCACCGGCCAGTAAGACAATCATGTCACACACCCCGATACTGATTGTAGCACATGCCATGAAAAACCGCCAGAGGTTTTTTCCTCTGGCGGGATTGGGCCCTTAACGGGCGGGACTGGTTTTGTAGAGCACAATCGCCGGGTTTTCGCCGTTTGCTTCATAGGTGCAGATCAGGATGAAATCCATATTCGCGGCGATGCCGAAGCATTTGCCTGCGTCCAGCTCCGATGGCAGCTGATGGCCGAGGTAGGTGGCACCGTCATCGAGAAATTTCACGGTTTTTCCGCTGGGCAGCCGGTATTCCAGATTGATATACCCGCCTACAAGGGCGTTGAGGCGGCTGAGCTTGGGCATGCCCGGAATGTGCAGAGCGTTGATCTCTTCCACCAGCTGCTGCTTGAAACGTTCAAAAGCACCGTCTCCGTGAAGCTCCTCGTGCCGCCGCCAGTAATCCAGTCTGGGCAGCATGGTTTTCAGATACGCCCGCACATCCTGCTCGGAATGCTCCGGGCTTACCATGTTCTTTGCGCAGACATCAATCAGATCGTCCATATCGGCGTACATGTACTCGCCGTCCGCATAGCACCATTTGCAGTAATCTTCGTTGAAAAAACCGTCCTTTTCCCGGCTGACAATGGCATCCTCCAGCGGCATGCCGCAGCACTGGCAAATGAGCTGCCGCGGGGAGCCGAGCAGGGTGTTGATCGAGACGTTGAACAGCTTGGACAGCAGTTTCAGCGTTTCGGTGTTGGGAATCGTTTCGCCGGTCTCCCAGCGGGAAACAGCCTGACGTGTGACGAAAACCTTTTCCGCCAGCGCTTCCTGCGACATTTCGTTTCGGGTTCGCAGTTGGAGAATAATATCCTTCGTAGTCATAAAATCACCTCGAAAGAATTGTAGCACCGGGCCGCCCAACAGACAAGCAACCCGCTGTTGCGCCTGTCCGGTAGCTATCGCAGCCGGACAATTATTTCAGCAGCCACGGAAAATCCTGTCGGCAATCCACGATCCAGTCGATGTAAACCGTGTCATCCCGTATCTGATACAGTATCAGATACCAGTTTTCAACATACAGCTTGTGGTATTTGTTGACCGGAATAAATTCCTCGTTGAAAAACGGATACCGCTGGGGCATATCCTGCAAAGAGCGCATTTGCTCCATAAGCCGGACTTTCAGCTTTACGGCGGCGGGCCTGCTGACCTGCGCCAGAAAACGGATGTGGGTACCCAGCATTTCTCTGGCTCTGTCGGAGATGATAACGTTGTATTTCACGGCCTATTCCTCATGGATCATATGCTCCAGAAAGCTGTCCAGATCATCCAGAGAGCAGCCCATTCGACCTGCTGCCCGGTCTTCCTCTACGCAGAGGAGGTCTTCACGGAGCTGCAGCAGCTTCTCCCGGCGTGTAAAGCTTTCAATATCCATAACCACCAGATCGCCCTCACCATTTTTGGTCAGATATACCGGCGTTTTGGTTTTGCGGCAAAGCTCCGCAATTTCGTTGTAATTCTGTCGAATGGCCGCAGATGGGCGGATATTCATAAAAGGAACCTCCTTGTAGTCAAATTGTGATATTATTATATGCAAATTTTACTATTCTGTCAACAGGATATTGGGCGGGCCGGACTTTTTCTTTCGATAAAGTGTTCCGGGCTTCCATTCCGGTATCCCGCTGTCGGTTGAATTTGGGGAGGAAAAACTCACCTGCGGCGTTATTGCTTCTTTCGCGCGGCAAAGGTATACTGTACCCGTAAAGCAAAACGGCGCCGGCTGATTGCGGCGCGAATAACACCGGGGAGGATTTGAAACATGATTGACAACAAAAAAGTCGGCGCGACCATCGCGCAGCTTCGCGGCGGCCGGAACATGACCCGGGCCGAGCTGGGAGAGCGGCTGGGTGTCTCCTTTCAGGCGGTCAGCAAGTGGGAGAGGGGAGAGACACTGCCCGATGTGGCCAGCCTGCCCGCGCTGGCCGATACGCTGGAAACCACCATCGACTACCTGCTTCGCAGCGGCGAGGCCACTTTCGCCTTCAAAGGAAAAATTCAGGTGTCCGATATGATCGAAGGGTTGAACCATTTGAAAAAGATGGGGCAGCTGCTGGGAAAGGAAACCACCATCTACCGCTGCGCCATTGACGGCATCAACACCGGCATTGAGCAGGCGTTCTCGGACGATGGGATTTTTGAAATGTTTGTAGCCGAGGCGGTCATCCAGAATCTGATGAACGGCAAATATGTAGACCGCACCGATGTGATGCACAGCTTCCGGCGCGAGCATTGCAGAAATGTGGTTCTGGAATACATGAAAAGATACGCCCTTGTGTAACGCTGACAGCTGCTCCGCACTGGCAACCGGTCATCGGGCCGGTGGGGATATTCGCTTTTTCCGATAGGCAGCTAGCCTTCGTCGGGATTGCTTTATGGTGTTTTTCGGACTATACTGTATGCAGAAAGCATCGGCCGATGTGATTTCTGCAATAACGCAAGAAAGGAAAATACCTGTGAATATCGAATTGGGAAATAAAATCAGGCAGCTTCGCCTGCGAAAAGGAATTACACAAGACACCCTTGCAAAGGCCCTGAACGTTTCGTTCCAGACCGTCAGCAAATGGGAAAACAATGTGGCCATGCCGGATATTCAGCTTCTGCCGGAGATCGCGGTTTACTTTGGCTGCACCATGGATGATCTGTTCAGCCTGTCCGAGCAGGCACAATTTGAGCGGATCGAAAATATGCTGGACATGCAGGCTGCCATAAGCGGCGAGGAATTTGCACAGGCCGAGCGGTTTTTAACCGACAAACTCAGCAACGACGGCAGCAAAAGTAACGCCCTTCGGCTGCTGGCCGAGCTGTACAATCACAAAGCGGATTCTCTCAGAAAAACCGCAGAGCTGTACGCCAGAGAAGCGCTGGAACTGGAGCCGGAGCTGAAACAGAACCACAATAATTTGCAGCGCGCGCAGCAAGGTACCGTTCCCGATTGGGACTTTGCCAATCACAGCAGGCGAATTGCCTACTATCAGGCTTTCGTGAAAAAGAATCCGAATTATACAAGCGGCTATTTGTGGCTAATGGATGAATTGATTGCGGACGGCCGCCTGGACGAGGCAGAAGCGGTTCTGGAAAAAATGGGTTCTCTGGATGACAGCTGCCGTGTCCCATTCTACCGGGGAAAAATCGCGTGGGCCCGGGGGGAACACCAAAAGGCGGAGGGCATTTGGGAAAAAATGCTCTCGGATCACGGCGATGACTGGCTGTCCTACGCCAATATGGCCGATGCCATGGCCTATGCCTGCCGATATGACTGTAAATGTCAATGAAAAAGTGAGCCAGGCGGTCATGAAATTTTGAGCCACCAACGACCACGAAAAAGTGAGCCACAGCGCTCACGAATGTTTGAGCCACCCTGCTAGGCCTTTTTCTGCATGGTAGCTTTCAGTCGGTAGGAGTCTCCGTTCATATCTAATACATGACTGCGGAAGGTCATCCGGTCAA
>CAYSJX010000032.1:0-15012 GCA_964431445.1 uncultured Oscillospiraceae bacterium
AGGTTGGAAAGCGGCTCATCGAGCAGCAGGACGCGGGGCTTCTTCACCAGCGCGCGGGCGATGGCCACACGCTGCTGCTGGCCGCCGGACATTTCGCCGGGCTTGCGGTTCATCAGATCTTCGATCTGCACCAGTCTGGCCGCCCAGTAGGCGCGCTCCAGCATTTCGTCCTTGCTCATTTTGTCCTTGCCCTTGAGGTTCTGCAGGGGGAAGAGAATGTTCTGCAACACAGTCATATGGGGGTAGAGCGCATAGTTCTGGAACACCAGACCAATGCCGCGAGCCTCGGTGGGCAGGTCGGTCACATCGTCGTCACCGAAAAAGATCTGACCGGAGGTCGGCTTCTGCAGGCCGCTGATCATGTACAGTGTGGTGGACTTACCGCAGCCGGAAGGTCCAAGCAGGCCGATCAGCTTACCGTCTGGAATTTCGAAATCGAAATTGTCAACGGCGCGTACCTCATCATTGGACTTTTTGTCACGGCTGGGGAACACCTTTGTCAAATTTTTGAGGACAACTTTCATATGGATTCCCTTTCTTATATAAAAATTTTTCCTTACAAATCAGACTGCACACCGGTGCAGGAAATGTCAATCACGCTTCGCGGCGGCCTGTTCCGCCTGTACCCGCTGCCTGTAGGCCACCAGCTCTTCCGATGTGCGGAAGATCATCTGGCTGGCCATATCCACCACCACGGTGCAGGCCAAATGGTCGTGAATGCAGGACCATGTGCGGGAGCGGAGCATCAGCACCACCTGCACCACCAGCATGGCCAGCAGCAGCACCGGCCCGATGATGCCGATCACGCCCAGCACCATCATCATCAAGATCAGCAGGGGGAACATGGTCTCCATGGTATATTTACCCAGCAGGGTGCGTGTAAAGAGAATAAAAGTGGAGATCTGCACCCCGTCCGCCCGGACAACACCGATGCCGAAGGACTTCTTGCCAATGGTCTGGCCGTTTTTCAGCAGCAGGGGCACCCCAAATTCCAGCACCAGAAAGCTCAGCAGCAACCCCAGCGAAATGATCACAAGGCTCAGGCTGAAAATCATGTTCAGGCACTGGATATACTCCGGATCCTTTTGCAGGGCCTCATCCACCTGCCGGTAGATCTGCTGCTCCTGCTCGGTCATATCATCGTCAAAATCGTCAAAGGAAATGTTGTACTGCTTTTCATAGCGGATACGGATCTGCTGCAGCTGATCCGAATAGCCGTCAAATCCGGTCACGGCGGAGATCACCATACCGAAGCCGCAGGCCAGCACCACCAGCAAAATAACATCCAGCAGCAACGCGGAAGCTCGCTTGAGCAGACTGGCTTTGCGAATATCGTAAATCATGGGGCATTATCCTTCCTGAGAACGCGCAGGCACACTGCCTGATCCTATAGCATGAATAGGATATCACACATTCCCGCAAAAATCTACACCTTTTTTGTGTTTTTTCTTTTCTTCTTTTCTGCGTAGGTCGCCGGGGACGGTTTTTCAGTCCGGGCGCAGGCTTTCCAGCCAGGCCATGGGCACCCGCAGCGTTCCCCGGCCGGTGCCCATGGAGATATCGGGCTTGACGGTACCGTGGTAATCGCTGCCGCCGCTGGGCAAAATGCCGTATTCCCGGGCAATCCGGGCCGCCAGCCGGGCCGTAGCCTCGGAATATTTGGAATAGGCCACCTCCATGGCGTTCAGGCCGCAGGGCACGGCCTCCCGCAAAAAGGCCCGCAGCAGCGCCTCGTCCATGCTCAGAAACGGATGTGCCAGCACCGCCACGGCTCCAATGGAGCGGATGAAACCCACCGTCCGGCAGGCATCGGGCCGCCGGGGCGGCCGGTAATACCCCCGCTCCGGGGCAAGATAGAGCCGGAATGCCTCCTGCACCGACTGCACATAGCCAAGGCGCAGCATTTCCGCGGCGATGTGGGCCCGGTTGATATGGCCCTGCGGCGTACCGGCCCGGATGCGCTCATAATCCAGCGGGAAGCCCGCCCGGTTCAGTGCCGCCACCAGATCGATATTGCTCTGCTCCTTGCGAATGTCTCCATCGGCCAGCAGTTGGGACACTTCGCCGTAGTGCTGTGGCTGCACGAACAGGGCCAGAATGTGCAGTTCCTTCCCGGCGTAATCGGTGGAAATCTCCACCCCTGGCACGGCCTCCACCCCGCTGCCCCGGGCCGCCGCCAGAAAATCCGGCAGTCCCGCCACGGTATTGTGGTCGCACAGTGCCACCGCCGCGAGTCCAGCCTCCCGGGCCAGATCGATCAGCCGGGCGGGGGTGTCCGTCCCGTCCGAGAAAACGCTGTGGGTATGCAGATCGCAGTATTGTTCCATTGCTGCTCCTTCCGTACAGACAGCGTCACCGGGCCCGGTGACGCTGCTTTTCATTTATCCGCGCATGATGCGCTTTTTTGCAATGTTGATGGGGCCTTCGTGCATGTGGTTGATCCACGCAAGGCTCTTGCCGCAGCCGTAGGCCGTGCAGGCATCGGGATCATCCGCCAGGGCGCAGGGAATGCCGGTGCGGCTTTCGATCATTTTCGCCATGCCCCACAGCTGGCTGCCGCCGCCGGTCAGGGTGATGCCGTTCTGCACGATATCGTTGACCAGCTCCGGCGATGTATCCTCCAGCACGGAGACTACCTCGTCCGCGATCATCCGGGCGGGGCGGCGCAGCACGTCGAACAGCTCCGTAGAGGTCAGGGTCAGCTCCCGGGGCATACCGCTCTTGGCGTCACGGCCATGGACAACATAGCTTGTCTCCTCCAGCCGGTGATCCACGGAGCCGATCTTGATTTTGATATCCTCCGCCATGGACTGGCCGATCACGATGCCGTGGCGGCGGCGCACATGGCGGCCGATGGCCTCGTCAAAGCTGTTGCCGGCCACTTCCACAGAAGTGGAGCGGGCCACACCGTTCATGGTCAGCACGGCCACGTTGGTCACGCCGCCGCCGATGTCCACCAGCATATGGCCGTTGGGCTCCCGGATGTCCAGATTGGCACCCATGGCGGCGGCCAGCGGCGCCTCGATCAGGTACACACGGCGGGCACCGGCCTCGATGGCGGCATTGATCACCGTCCGCTCTTCCACCTCCGTCACACCGCTGGGCACACAGATGACCACTCTGGGCTTGGGTGACAGGGTATTGGGCGAAGCCCGGCGGAACAGCACCTGCAGCATCCGCACGGTCATTTCATGGTCGGAAATGACGCCGTCCTTCAGCGGGTGCATGGCCACCACGTTGCCCGGTGTGCGGCCGAGCATATTTCTGGCCTCCGCGCCCACCTGTAAAATGCGGCCGGTGTTCTTGTCCACCGCCACTACCGAGGGCTCACGCACCACGATTCCCTTGCCGTCAACATAGATCCGCACATTGGAAGTGCCCAGATCCACCCCAAGATCATTGGAAAACAAACGCATATTTTACACCTTCCGGTTCTGATTTTTTCTGTTTACCGCAGCCACGGCCGCGAAATGCACCTCGGTCGCGCCGGCGCTGAGCAGAATTCTCGCGCACTCCCCTGCCGTTGCGCCGGTGGTCAGGATATCATCCAGCAGCAATACCCGCTTGCCCCGCAGAAGCTCCACCTCGATGGCCTCATACGCCCCCAGCACATTGGCTCTGCGCTGGGCACTGCCGGAAATGCGGGATTGCCGGGGCGTGTCCCGCCGCTTCCACAGAAGCTGCGCGGTCGGGATCCCCAGAAGCGGCTCCAGCTTGCGGGCAAGCAGCTCGCTCTGGTCAAAGCCCCGGCTGCGGCGGCGCTTTTCGCTGATGGGCACCCATGTCATCACATCCGCCTGCACCGACCGGTTCAGCAGCTGCATAGCCAGCATCCTGGCATAGCTTTCGGCATAGCTGCGCCGCCCACCGAATTTGTATCGGTGCAGACTGGCGCGCACCGGCCCCCGGTACTCCCACAGGGCCGTCCAGCTGTCAAGATAGGGATACTTTCTGCCGGAGCCGCCGCACAGTGGCTGATCGATGCGGCACTGGCGGCAAAGATCCGTCTCGCCGCGGCGCAGCAGCCTGCCGCACAGCACACATTTTTCCGGATAGAGCAGGACCCCGAGCAGCGTGGTCAGTTTCATTGTGTTCTCCCCTGCAGCCGCAGCTTCAGGCCGGAATAGCGGCGGTTTTTCCCGGCATTTTCCGTCATGGCCGCCACCACCTCTTCCCGGCCAACAATGATCAGCAGCTCTCTGGCCCGGGTTATGGCGGTATAGAGCACGCTGCGGCTGAGAAGATAGGGCGAACCGCCCCATGCGCTCAAAACCACCGCCCGGTACTCACTGCCCTGACTTTTGTGCACCGTCATGGCGTAGGCCGGTTCCAGCTCGCCCAGCTGGGAAAAATCATAGTCCACATACCGGTCGTCATAGAGCACCTGCAACGTCTCCATTTCCGGGTCAATATGTGTGACGGTGCCGATATCCCCGTTGAACACGCCGCTGCCGATGGCGCTGCCATCGCCTTTTTTCCATATAATATCATAGTTGTTCCGGATTTGCATCACCCGGTCTCCTTCCCGGAAGGAGAAATCGCCCCACTGCCGCTCCCGCTTTTCCGCCGTTGGCGGGTTGAGGGCACGCTGCAACCGGACATTGAGACTGCGTGTCCCCTTGCGGCTGGGACACAGCACCTGAATCTGCTCCGGCGGGATTCCCATGCTGCGGGGCAGCCGGGTGCTGCAAAGCTCCTGCACCGTCTGCTCCGTCGCCTCCTCCGAGGCTGTGCGCAGGAAGAAAAAGTCAGACTTGACATCCCGCAGCTGGGGCATCTGCCCCTGATTGACCCGGTGGGCATTCATGACGATCAGACTCTGCTGGGCCTGCCGGAAGACAGTGTTCAGCCGCACCGTGGGCAGGGCGGCACTTCGCAGCATATCGCTGAAGGGATAGCCCGGCCCCACGGGGGGCAGCTGATCGGGGTCTCCCACAAGAATCAGCCTTCTGCGCTGCGGCACCGCCTGCAGCAGACTGGAAAGCAGCAGCACGTCCACCATGGACATTTCGTCCACAATGACCGCCTCCGCCTTTAAGGGGTTGCTTTCGTCCCGGGCAAAGACCATCTGCCCGGTTCCGGGGTCAATCCCGGCTTCCAGCAGCCGGTGAATGGTACTTGCCTCCCGGCCGGTCACCTCCGTCAGGCGCTTGGCCGCGCGCCCGGTAGGCGCCGCCAGCACGCATTGCAGCTGCATCTGCTCAAAAAGGGACAAAATGCCCTTCAAAATCGTGGTTTTTCCCGTGCCGGGGCCGCCGGTGATCAGCAGCACACCGGCGGTGGCCGCTTCCCGCAGGGCAAGCTCCTGCTCGGCGGAATATGTAACCTCCCCCCGCTGGGCGGCGCAGCGGATCATATGATCCAGCCGAGCCGGCTCCGGCAGCTGCTGGGATGCCAGCTCCAGCAGCCGGGCGGATGCATACTGCTCCGCTTCCAGCAGCTGCGGCAGGTAGCACACGTCAATCCCCGCCAGCGTCTGCCGTTCCAGCCGCTGCACCTGTGAAAGGCTCTCGATGCGCTCCAGCACACTCTGCTGCTGCACATGCAGCAGCTGCGCCGTAGCGGCGGCCAGCTTTGCCTCCGGCAGGAAGCTGTGTCCTGCCAGAAGATTGTAGTTCAGTTCAAAAAGAATTCCGGCCTCCAGCCGTCTGGGATCCTCCGCCGCGACGCCCAGCTCCACGGCGAAGCGGTCTACCGCCCCGAAGGGGGCATCCAGCCCGTCCTCCATCAGCAAATACGGGTCATCATACACCAGCGACACGGCCTGCTCGCCGTAGCGCTTGTACACCCGCACCGCCAGCTCCGACGGCAGCTGGTGCATGGTGAAAAATTCCATCAGCTGCCGCATGCCGACCCGCTGGCGGAACTCCTCCCCGATGGCTCTGGCCCGGGCGGTGGAAATACCGCTGACCTCCGCCAGCCGTTCCGGCTCCCGCTCCATGATTTCCAGCGTTTTGTCCCCGAACCGTTCCACGATCCGGGCCGCCGTACGGGGGCCGATGCCCTTGACCACCCGGCCGGACAGATACTGCAAAATTTCCGTGGCGGTTCGGGGCAGCAGCCGTTCCAGAAATTCCGCCTCAAACTGGCGGCCGTAGCTGCTGTGGCTGGCCCAGTGGCCGGTGACCATCAGCCGTTCCCCCACGGCCGGCATCGGGATGGTGCCCACTACCGTAACCGTATCGCCGCCGCAGCGCAGCCGCAGCACAGCATAGCCATTATCATAATTCTGAAAGACCACCGCGCCGATGGTTCCCTGAAGGATCTCCATTTCCTGCTGCGCCAACGCTCTCCAACTCCTGTCTGATACTTTCCAGTGCCCGCTGCCGGTCGCACAGGATCACCACCCGGCCCCGGACGAGGCCCAGATCCCGCAGCCAGCGCCAGCGCCGTCTGACGGCAAAGGCCTGCTCTTTTCGGCAGATACAGTAGATCACCGTTTTTCCGCTGCCCGGCAGCAGCATCCCCAGCCCAACCCAAATAGCGCACAGTGCGCCGAAGGCCGCCAGCATTCCCATAACCACATTCGCAAGCATGGCATCACCTCGGGTCATCCTATGCCGGGGCCGCCGGAATGTGCGGGGGGCAGAAACAGTTTACTATATTTTTCTCCGCTTGAAAAGCCCCTTTCGAAAACTTTTGCCGAAGGGGCATGTTCTTCCTTACAGCTGCCGCAGAGCCTGCACCAGCTCCGTCTTGGCGGCGGTTTTCTCATCCTTCCACTTGATGATGCGGGCGGGGCATCCCGCCACCACGGCACCGGCCGGTACATCCTCCACTACCACGGCCCCCGCCGCCACCACGGCACCGGTGCCCACTCGACAGCCCTCGATCACCACGGCGTTGGCCCCGATGAGTACATCATCCTCCACAACTACAGGCGTAGCGGAGGCAGGCTCGATCACCCCGGCCAACACGGCACCGGCGCCAACATGGCAGTTGCGCCCCACAGTCGCCCGGCCACCCAGCACCGCGCCCATGTCGATCATGGTGCCCGATCCGATCCGGGCACCGATGTTGATAATGGCCCCCATCATGATCACCGCATTGGCACCGATTTCCACCTGCTCCCGGATGACGGCACCCGGTTCAATGCGGGCGGGGATATCCTTCAGATCCAGCAGCGCAATGGCGCTGTTGCGGCAGTCGTTTTCGATTTCCAGATGGGCGAAGCTGTTGCTTTGCAGCACCGGGGCAATATCCTTCCAGTCGCCAAATACGATCTTGCACCCGGGCCCGGCCGGAAATTCCCGGCAGCCTGGGAAGCTGACCGGCTCATTTTCCCAGACATAGAGCTTGACCGGTGTCTTCTTTTCGGAATTGCGGATATAGGAAATGATCTGCTGTGCGTTCATGGAAATGCTCCTTCTGTCTGACCCCTCTAGGTGGGCCGGTTTTTCTTCTATCATAGCACCAATTGCGCAAAATCGCAACGCCGAAATTGACAGCGGCGTGAAAATGCTCTATAATGGCAAAAAACAAGGAGGCATGGCTATGCAAATATTGGAAGACCGCCGGGCGCTGCACCGGATCCCGGAGCTGGATAAGGACTTGCCCCGCACAATGGAATATCTGACCCGTTCGCTGCAGAAGCTGAGCTGCCGGGTGTTTTCGCCCATGCCCGGCTCGGTCTGCGCCTACTTCGATTTTGGTGCGGAGAGTACCCTTGCCTTCCGTTCCGATGCCGACGCACTACCCATCACGGAGCGCACCGGTCTGCCCTATGCCTCGGAGCATCCCGGCCGGATGCATGCCTGCGGCCACGATGGCCACATGGCCATGGTGCTGGAGCTGGCGCGACGGCTCGATGCCCGGCAGACTCTGGGGCACAATGTGCTGCTGGTGTTCCAGCCGGCGGAGGAGACCACCGGCGGTGCCCGGGACATCTGCGAAACCGGCATCATGAAGCAGTACCATGTGGAAGCCATTTTCGGCATGCACATCTGGCCGGAGCTGGAAGCCGGGCAGATCTACAGCCGCCGGGGTGAAATGCTGGCCCGCACCTGCGAGGTTCGGGTGGATGTTTACGGAAAATCCTCCCACATTGCCAAGGCCCGGGAGGGGATCGACGCCATGGCGGCCGGTGTGGAATTTTACCGGCAGGTGTGCGCCATGGAGGGCGCGCTGCCCCGGCATGTATTCCGGCTGCTGAAATTCGGTAAATTCGAAAGCGGCACGGTTTGCAACGCCATTTCCGACCATACCCATCTGGAGGGCAGCCTGCGGGCGTTTCAGGATGATGTGTTCTACTCTCTGCGGGCCGGGCTTGTCTCCATTGCCAAGCAGATCGAGCGGGGCACCGGCTGCACCGTCGTGGTGGATATGAACGATGGCTACCCCGCCGTCATGAACCCCGATGCCCTCTATGACCGGGTGCGCCGGGTCGCCGCTTTCCGGGAGCTGGCGGAGCCAAGCATGATCGCGGAGGATTTTGCCTGGTATCAGAAATATGTGCCTGGCATGTTCTTCTTCCTGGGTGCAGGAGATGTTCCCGCCCTTCATGCCGATGACTTTACCTATGACGAGACCATTTTAGTCCGTGGCGCGGACTTTCTGGAGGCTCTCGCGGAGAATTACCAATGATGTCTGTCAATCACAATCTGGAGCCCCTGCGCCGCAGCGGGATCCGCCTGTATACCAATCTGGCCCGGGAGGTTGGCGGCTGCGTCATGCTGACACTGGGCGAGCCGGATTTTCCCACACCGGAGCCCATCCGGCAGGCCGCCGCAGACGCTCTGGCAAACAATATGACTCATTACGCCCCCAATCAGGGGCTCCCCCAGCTGGTGCAGGCCATTGCCGAACGGGAATCGGTTCTGCCGCAACAGGTGCTGGTTACGGTGGGTGCCACCGGCGCGCTCTACACTGCGCTGACCGGCATTCTCAACCCGGGCGATGAGGTGATCGTGCCGTATCCGGCCTACTCGCTGTATGATACCATCATCACCGCCGCCGGGGCCAGAACCGTCCGGCTGGACACCCGCCCCTCCGGTTTTCAGATCACGCCCCAGGCGCTGCAGCCTCTGCTGTCGCCCCGGACGAAGGCCATCGTGGTCAATTCCCCCAACAATCCCACCGGCACCGTCTACAACGCCGCTTCTCTGGCTGCCGTCCGGCAGGCCGCACTGGAGCGGGAGCTGTATGTCATCTGCGACAATGTGTATGACCGGCTGGTCTACGGAGAATATCCCGATCTGAGCCGGGATCCGGCTCTGCGGGAGCAGCTGCTGCTGTGCCAGAGCTTTTCCAAGCCATGGGCCATGACCGGGTGGCGGGCCGGATATCTTGTAGGGCCGGAGCGGCTGATGGAACGGCTGCTGATTTTCCATGCGGCGCAGGTCACCGCCGTGCCCACCTTTGTGCAGGCCGCCTGTGTGCAGGCATTGCAGACGGATATCACCCCCATGCTGGCCGAATATGCCCGCCGCCGGGATTACTGTGTGGAGCGGCTGGGAAAAATGGGGCTGTCCTGCCCCCGTCCGGAGGGTGCCTTTTACCTGTTTGTGGATATCTCCGGTTGGGGCCTGTCTTCGGATGAATTCTGTACCCGGCTGATCCGGCAGGCGAAGGTGGCCACCGTACCCGGCAGCTGCTTTGGGGACGATGGCTTCTTGCGCATCTCCTACTGCTGCGCCATGGAGCAGCTGCGGCTGGGACTTGACCGGCTGGAGCAGTTCCTGCAAACACTGTAAAATAACGTCATATCCTGTAGCCATTTTCGCCGGCAGGCATAAAATGGCCTATCTCTGAAAAGAAAGGGGAATGGATCCCGTGCTGAAAGTTGCCAAATTCGGTGGCTCCTCCATGGCCGATGCCGAGCAGTACCGCAAGGTTCGCCGCATCGTCCTGGCCGACCCGGCCAGACAGGTCGTAGTTGTATCCGCCGCCGGTAAACGAAACAAAAAGGATCACAAAATCACGGATCTTCTCTATTTGTGCCATGCCCATGTCCGGTTTGGTGTGGCCTGCGATCCGGTTTATGATATGATCGTAGCGCGCTATCTGGAAATCCGGGACGCTTTGCAGCTGCACACGCCGCTGGAAGAAAGCTTTGCGGATCTGAAGCAGCGGCTGGATCAGGGAACCGTCACGGAAGACGAACTGGCCAGCCGGGGCGAATACTACTCCGCGCTGCTGATGGCGGAATTTCTGGGTTTCCGGTTCGTGGACGCGGCAGACTGGATCCGCTTCCGGATGGATGGCAGCGTAGACCAGCACGCAAGCTACGAGGCCCTGCGCCAGATCAGCGCCGTGGGTGGAATCGTAATCCCCGGCTTCTACGGCCGTATGCCCGACGGACGCATCCGCACTTTCTCCCGGGGCGGCAGCGACATCACCGGCGCACTGGCCGCCGCGGCGCTGGACGCGGATGTATATGAAAACTGGACGGATGTTTCCGGCATTCTCATGGCCGATCCCCGGATCGTGGACGATCCGCAGGCCATCCCCGAGGTCACCTATGATGAGCTACGGGAGCTGAGCTACTCCGGCGCTCAGGTGCTGCACGAGGGCACTATTTTCCCCGTCCGGGAAAAGAATATCCCTCTGAACATCCGCAATACCAACGATCCGGATGATCCCGGCACCATGATCCGGGAAAATTTCGAGGGTGATGCCGCGCCGGATCGCTTTATCACCGGCATTACGGGGAAAAAGGATTTCACCGTGATCTCCCTGTCCAAGCGGGGTATCAGCAGTCAGGTGGGCGTGCTGCGGCAGATGCTGTCGATTTTGGAGCAGCACAACATTTCCGTGGACTATGCCCCCTGCGGCATCGACAACATTTCCGTTATGATGCCCACCGAGGCCATCGCCCCCTGCCTGTACACGGTGCTGGGGGAACTGCAACAGCAGCTACAGCCAGACACACTGGATGTCCACGATCAGATCGCCATTGTGGCGGCTGTAGGCAGAAAAATGAAGGGCAAGCCCGGCATTACCGGCCGACTGTTCGCCGCTCTGGGCGAGGCCGGGATCAACATCCGGGTCATCAATCAGGGGCCGGACGAACTCAACGTGGTGCTGGGTGTGGAAAACCGGGATTTTGCCCGGGCCATCCGGGTGCTGTACCACAGCTTCACCCGCTGAGGTGGGCTCTTCTCCCCTTTCCAAACAAATCCGGCGCGCCGCGCCATTCTGGAGGATAATCTTATGAAACAATATCGTGTTGCCATACTGGGGGCCACCGGCGCCGTCGGGCAGGAAATGATACGCATTTTGCAGGAACGGAATTTCCCCGTCGGGGAGCTGATCCCGCTGGCCAGCGCCCGCAGCGTGGGAAAATGCGTCACCTTCCGTGGGGAAAATGTACCCATCCGTCTTGCCTGTGAGGATGCCTTCAACGGGGTGGATATCGTGCTGGGTGCGGCGGAAAACGACATTGCCCTGCGCTTCGCCCCCGCCATTCAAAAAGCCGGTGCCGTGTTTGTGGATAATTCCTCCGCTTTCCGGCTCCGGGAGGATGTGCCGCTGGTGGTGCCGGAGGTCAACGGCAGCGATGCGCTGTCCCATCACGGCATTATTTCCACCCCCAACTGCTCCACCATCATCACCGTCACGGCAGTCAACGCCATTGCGGAGCGCAGCCCCATCCGCAGTATGGTGGTCTCCACCTATCAGGCCGTCTCCGGTGCGGGCGCAGGCGGCCCCGTGGAGCTGCAGCAGCAGGTGGAGGCGCTACGACTTGGGCAGCCGGTCACGCCGCAGGTATTTTCCCACCAGATCGCCTACAATCTGATTCCCAAGATCTGCGGCGAGCAGGAGGACGGCTACACCAGCGAAGAAATGAAACTGCAATATGAGGGCCGGAAGATTCTGCATCTGCCGGAGCTGACCGTGTCATGCACCTGCGTGCGGGTGCCGGTGGTGCGCAGCCACTCCATTTCCGTCCGGCTGATCACCCAGCGGCCCGTTTCCGTGGAGGAAGCCCGGCAGGCCATTGCCGCCGCCCCTGGCTGCCGTCTGGTGGACGATCTGGCCGCCCGACAGTATCCCATGCCGCTGGACACCAGCGATCAGGATCTAGTGTATGTGGGCCGCATCCGTCCCGACCTGACGGATGACCACGGTCTGTGCCTGTGGTGCTGCGGCGACCAGATCCGCAAAGGTGCCGCAACCAACGCCGTACAAATCGCCCAGCTGCTGGCTGATGCCGGCCTGTGATCCAAAATGCCAAAAACGGAGGGAACCGCCACCGCGGTCACCCTCCGTTCGTTTTTGTCCATTGCGGGCCGGCCTCTACAATGGCCGGATAGAACCATTCGGGAGATTGCAACACCACAACCTCGCTGTCATTGCGCGGAGGCCGGAGGCCGACGTGGCAATCCCCCGGTTAAAAGTACAATCCCCATTATCCGACAGCCCGAAAGAACGGGGGGATTGCCACACCAGCGTGCGCGCTGGTGCGCAATGATACTTCTTTTTTGCACCCCTCCGTAGGGGCCGATGCCCACATCGGCCCGCCCGCACAATGTTCGATGTTGTACCGTAGGGGGCGGCGCCTACGACGCCCCTTGTCACCCATTCCGTAGGGGCGACCATTGGTCGCCCCTGCAACGTAATGGAAAGATCATGCGACATCCGGGTGCATAAGGGGCGTCAGGGATGCCGCCCCCTACGGCAATCATCCGCAAATCGGTCATCGGACAGGTGGGGCGTCGTGGGCGCCGCCCCCTACAATAAGACCCCGCTGTCATTGCGAGGAGGCGCAGCCGACGTAGCAATCCCCCGGTTAGACGTACAATCCCCATTATCCGACAGCCCGAAAGAACGGGGGGATTGCCACACCAGTGTGCGCACCGGTTCGCAATGACCTGATCTTTTTGACGCACCGCTGCATTTCCAACCGGGAAATGCAGCGGTTGGGGTGATCAGGACAGGATTTTTGCTGTAGCTTCGTCTTCGTACTGCCGGGTATAGAGTTCATAATAGTAGCCCTTTTGTCCCAGCAGCTCGGCATGTCTGCCCTGCTCCACGATCTTGCCGCCCCGCACCACCAGAATCATGTCTGCGTCCCGGACGGTGGAGAGCCGGTGGGCAATGGTCAGGCAGGTGCGCCCCCGGGTCATGCGCTCCATGGCGGATTGGATTTTCGCCTCTGTCATGGTATCCACGGAAGCGGTGGCCTCGTCCAATATCAGAATGCGGGGATCGGCCAGAATGGCCCGGGCGAAAGAAATCAGCTGCTTTTCTCCGGTGGACAGCAGATCACCGCCCTCGCCCACATCCGTATCCAGTCCATGCTCCAGATGCTCGATCACACCCTCCGCCGAAACGGCCCGGATGGCGTTCATGATCTCCTCTTCCCCTGCGTTGGGGTTGCCCATCAGCAGATTTTCCCGCACGGTGCCGGAAAACAGGTGGGGTGTCTGCAGTACATAGCCGATGGAGCTGTGCAGCCACAGCTGGCTGCGCTCCCGGGCATCCCGCCCGTCGATCAGCACACTGCCGCTGGTGGGCTCATAGAACCGGCACACCAGATTGACAAGGGTGGATTTGCCGGCTCCGGTCTCTCCCACAATGGCCAGATGACTGCCCAGTGGAATTTTCAGGGAAAAATGCTCCAGCACCGTCTCCTCCCCGTCCGGATAGCGGAAGGTCACGTCCCGGAACTCAATATCCCCGTGGAGCGGCTCCCAGTTCTCTTTTTTGGGGTTGAGGCTGTCGCCGTAGCGTTCCACCACCTCCGGCGTGTCGTTCACATCGGAGCGGACGGCCAGCAGATTGGTAAAGCGCTCAATGTTGACCTGGGTGGTGATCAGATCGGACACCACGTCCACCAGCCAGCGCAGCGGCTCCATCATCCCCTGTGCATAGGACATGAACACGGAGAAGGTGCCTACTTCGCTGCGGGCAATATAGCCCCCCTGCCACAGCACAATGGCCAGCGCGATGCTGGAGGCCAGATTCATGGTTCCCGCGAACAGCCCCCGCAGCCGGGAAGCCCGGACGGAGGTGGCGCGCATGTTCCGGGTCTCATCGGTGAAGCGCTGCTCCATTTTTTCCTCCACCGCCAGTGTCTTGATGGTTTTGGCGCCGGTGATTCCCTCGTTGAAATTGCCGGTGATTTTGGAGTTGATCTCCCGGATATCCCGGTTGACGTGAATCAGCTTATTCTGGAAAATGATGTACAGCACCAGCAGCAGCGGCAGCACCGTCAGCACCATGGCGGCCAGACGGGCATTCATCACCAGCATAACCACGACCACGCCCACCAGATAGGTGATGCGCCATGTGCAGTCGATCAGTGTCCAGCTGACCAGACTGCCGATGCGGCCGGTGTCGCTCATCAGCCGGGCATGGATATAGCCCACGCTGTTCTGGTTGAAGTAGGAAAAGGACAACGTCTGCAAATGCTCAAAGCCCCGCTGGCGCAGTTGCCGGTTGACCCGCATTTCCACAATGGTGGCCTCGGCGCAGGAAATGTAGTTGACCACCGCCTGCAGCAAAATGGCCGCAAGGTAGGCAATCACAAACAGCACCACCGTGTCGAAGCTGCCAAGGCGGATGAAGTGATCCAGCGCATAGCGCTGAAACTGGGGGATCAGGATATCGATCAGGCTGGATACCAGCCCAAAGCTGAGCAAAATCAGAATTTTGTTTCTGACCGGCCCGAGAAAAGGAAGCACCCGGTCAATGCCGAAATACTTCAAATGGGTCGTTTCCGTCTTTTTCACGCCTGCACCTCCCCTGTTCCGTTCTGCGTTTCGTAAATTTTCTGATAAATGCCACCGGCCTGCTTCAAACTCTTATGGGTGCCCTGCTCCACAATGCGCCCCCGATCCAGCACGATGATCTGATCCGCGGCCGCCAGCGTGGTGATGCGGTGGGAAATGAGAATCACACTGGCCTTGCCAAAGCGCTGGGCGATGGCGGAGCGGATTTTTGCGTCGGTCTGGGTGTCCACGGCGGACAGAGAGTCGTCAAAAATCATGATGGGCACAGGCTGGGCCAGCATTCTGGCAATGGCGGTGCGCTGCTTCTGCCCGCCGGAGAGGGTCACGCCCCGCTCTC
>CAYSJX010000033.1:0-14907 GCA_964431445.1 uncultured Oscillospiraceae bacterium
GTCAACTCGATACACAGACGCTCGCTGAAAGGAGAGACCGCATATGAATGCCATTCACGTCTTGCCAAAACGCCTTAGGCACTTCCTGCGCCACTTGGGTTGCAATTCGCCCCCCGAAAAGCCGCTTCCAAGCTTCGCCGAACTGCCGATACTGATGATGGATAGTCCCGCTGACATTGCGGAACGTCGAGAACCGCATCTCATTCTACTCGGACAAAGCTCCAACTACGCCATTATACCCGCAACTTCAGCTTCCCCATTGCCGTTCGGATGGGCTTACTGATAATCTTGAAATCGAAGTCAATGGCGATGTTGGATAGATCAAAAAAACTGGCAGGAAAGCCACTGTCAAATCGTGTGTCCATTTTTGGGGAACAGGTTTGACCTACTCTCCCCAAATAGGACTTCATCGTTATGTACAGCGTGGCCTTGCCGGGTTTGAACTGATTGATCTGGATGTAATCGGCGAAATCAAACGCCTTATGGTGGCGGACGAACATGAGCGCAGTCAGCGAAATCTTCTTACCGTTCCTGTCCTCGATGAAATCTCCGCTACGCCCTTCCTTAATCGCCAACTCCGTCACAAGTCCGCCTTCCGTCCGCTCCGTCGCCTCCCTCGGTCAGATCTGACAACCTTAAACATATATCAATGCCGTCAAAGCAATAAATGAAAACATCAACACTATTAATATGAATCCATTCGCCACCACCACCTCACGCCAGTCAATTCTCCCTTGCTTTATGAAATCAGATCGCTGTGGTGGCTTGGGGATATTGTTATCGCGCCAAAAATCATCCTCCAGTGCGCCACCACCCTCGTTTACATGTCTCTGCGACCCAATAGCCGCGATTGCTACAGCACGGTATTTACAATTCCATCGCCATGCCCGAAAAAACCTACCCCAGTTCAATGTAAACCACCACAAAAAAGATGTAAACACAATCCCAAATCCCACTATCCCAAGATATGTCATAAAGGTGTAAAACCAACATGGGAAATGCCTCAATATGCTAATGGGTTTAACAATCTCTTTGTAGTCCACAATCTTTAACTCGCCCTGCGTAAATGGGTCTTTGTCCGATATGAATTTGGGCAATATTCCCTCTGCGGCCCCAATAGTCCCCTCACTATAAACTTTTATTACACAAGTTTGATCAGGCCTCCACTTCTCAAATGATAACGAAATCTCGTTATCTGCATTTCTAACCTTTGCCTCAAAATCACAATACTCCAATTCGGCAAACACAACATTAAAGCCATTTGTAACAGAAACAACAAGGTTTGAATACATCAGATCGCGACCTGGCAGGCCGATGATATTTCGCCGGCATTCATTGACTAATTGAATCTTCGAAACCCAAAGGTTTCTAACCTCTCTCCCGCGAAAACTGAAATGGCTGCCTAAACTTGGAACAGAAACAACTCGCGTTAGACATTGGTTATCCAAAATCGACAAATTGACCAACGGCTTAGAGCGCGATTCAATTACAAATACATAAATGGAAAGAATTGTACCGATCACACTCAACAATGTGACACCCCCTGCCAGAATCTTCCCCGAAATTCGTGTAACAGAATTGCGCGGAGGTGTCTGAAGTTCTGTAGCCTGGTCTCTCATCAGATGTTCTCCTTCAGCCATTCATTTCGGCACATGGCATTATTCCAAGCCGCGATATGTGATGTCTGGACAACTAATAATCTATCCGAAGGACGCAGTAACCCCAAAAGCGCATCTCGAACCTCTACTGCGGAACGCTCCGTTTTAATCGCCCAGCACGAATCCATAATGTGTGCCCAAATACCATATGCCTTGATAGCCGCATATAAAATCGGATAGACAGCATTTTCATTTCCATCCTTTGTGATGTCATAAGATATGATTAATGAATTCACCTATGCCAACCTTTCTCTTTATTTTGTGTTCCTTATTCAACTCACCTTCAAGTTCTGCACGAGCATAATCATTTTACCTCTATCACTGCGAATAAACTCTCTGTCGGACTTAACGACCATACAGTGAATCTCAAATCCCTTGAGACGCTCAGACAACGCATCGGCGAACTCATGACAGACTGCATCTCCAGAGAATTTTCTTTTCGGAAGAACCTTGACCTTGATCTTACCATACTCATCCTGTTCAATCTGATAAAACACGATCTTTTGCTGGATACTATCATGTAGGTTGACCGCCGACGTCGGAATCTTATCACCCTTGCTCCTGTACACGAAATCCTTACCCCATCTGCCCTGCAGCCTATCAATGACCAACACCCAAGCCTCGGAACCATCTTCACCAATCCTGCTCTGCATTTGGATTCTTCCATAATCACCCGTCCGATAATTAACGAGTGGCATAGCCCTATTCACAAATGTCGTGCCGATTATCTCCCCTACTCCGCTCTCATTTGGATTCAACACCCACGGATGTCCATAAGATGAAAAATTCACAAACTGTCCAGTTGCATCTGCATCATACGCCAAAACTACTTTCTCCGTCTGACCATACCATGTAATCACTTTTGCGCCAAAGAACTCTGCCATCTCGCGCTTAAGTTCCATACTTGCACCTTCGCTGCCTAGGAATATCAACTTTACAAAGAAACGCTCGCGCCTCGCCTTTAGACGCTCCATAAAAAGACTAATTAAAGATGGATATCCATGCAAACAACTCACCCTGTGCAGCCTCACCAGCCCAAGAAACTTTCCAAAGTTCGCATCATTCAACTGGAACGGATCAACACTCAATTCGTTGTAAATCGGATCGAACCGAATCAGTTCCCCTTCACGCAGATGATAACCTCTAAATGTTAGCTTCAAATCTCTTCTACGGAGATAGGATTCCCCGCGGCTATTCCATATCCTGTGCATGTGCTTCCACTCTACTCCGTAGCTTGAATTCAACAAGCAAATGCTCGTGGGATTTCGTCCACTGCCGCCAGTTGTCGTCCAATATGAATTGCACCCATTCGCCTCATCGCTCGTGAACAGCGTCGGAGTCGTCGCCAACTCCTCACTTGACACTAATGGCAGCGTTTTAATCACTGTTTCAGCATCTTCTACACGAATCTTTATCGGAATGTTCTCTCTCCCCCATTCCGTATGCTCTCGTGCATAATCCAAGGCATTCTTCAGATTAATTCCGTGTAATCCCATATCAACATTAGGGATGCACGTTCTATAACTCTTGCCAAACAATATGCCGTCCGGCACAAGACGTACCCATGCCGTCATCCACGGAGGAAGCATACGATAGAGACCCTTAATTTCTTGTAGAACGCCCATGCACTACCTCGCAAAAATTGATACCTTCCTGAACAACAACGTCTGCAACAGATATTGCCAAACAAAAAACTTTGGTTATGTCCTAATAAAACTCTTTGCCATCCGTATACGCCAACTTGCCGTATTCTCCTTCAAATTAAACGCCCTGACGGCATACAGCTCCACCTCGCCATCGCTCCACGCTTTCGCCGCCGCGCACTCGGCCTTAGCTCGCGCATACTCCCTCCCCAGCCGCCACGAAAACGGCATCCGAGCAAGCCATTTGCCAATTCCATATGGAATCGTCTCAACAAATCGTTTAAGTTGCTTGATCATATTATTCATTTTTTGCGATACTCATACTTTTCACGGCCTCGACCTGACATTCCCATGAACTTTTATCCTTAGCAAATTTATGCTTAATGACATATTGAAGCGCATGACAACTCAAAACCTGGCTTGGAGTCAACATCACAATATTCCTTGCCAAGGTCTCAGACATTGTCTCCAGCAGATCCGTTCCAAAAAGGCGCAAAGCCCCTTCAACGTCCATGGGGAGAAATTTCACACCATTAATCTCGATGTCTTGTGATAGACGAGCTTCTGAGACCGAAACAAATGGCAAAAGTTGAACGACGCAAGACACAACATCAACATTTTTCTTAATCAGATTTCTCATTGACACATATCGCGCTTGATCGTTTTTGTGAATTAAGCAGATGTTCCACGCACGCATAAGATCGAAAAACTCAATGTCGTCAAAAAGCCCGCTATCTTGTTGCATTTTCTCAATCACATCAAGATACACCCCCTCCAACTTCTCATACTGCTCCACGCTAAATAACGCAGATCGCACGGCAAATTCGGAGCTAACAGTAAATTTCTTGTCCAGTTCATAAGCGTTATACTCAGATGCCAACCATCGAAATATCAAATGGCATTCTGGCGTTTCCTCTATCGCCTTATATAGCAAATTCCCCGCATAGCTATGGTCGTTTACTATGTTTTGAAATCCATTTACTTCAGGTACAGGTTTACGACAACCCGAACAATAACGCACAGCACACCTATATATTGCCCAATAGATATTATCTGGGGAGCCATCCAAACCTATGAAGGAGTATTCAGCCGGCTTAAACCTCTCTCTTGCAAACGTGAAAAGTGTCTTGTAATACTTACGGGTGCACTTTTCATCGCCAAACGCAACCATGCCCTCGACAGTATGCAAAAAGTCAGGAATCGCTCCTTCAATACGCACATTCTGAAGTATCTCAGCCACATCGTACCCATCCGCAATACGCTTCTGGAACTCTGTCATCACATTCCTTGGGACATACCGTACTGCTGAGAAATCACAGAAATACTCTCGATAAAAATCAGGCGAAGCAAGTCTATACTGAGAAAGATACTCTTGTCTTTGTCCTTTCAGCCCTTTTAAGTGATAGATTGTGGCAGCATTCTTGTCTTGCGACTTTTCAAGTCCAATTCTTTTCATCATGAACTCACGGATTAAATCCAAATGCTCCCCCTCGGAATTATTCGTCAACCAATCTGATAGATCATTTTCCGAGAAGCCCCAATCACCAGTATAAAATCGAATTCCATAGTCTTCTATAGCTTTTACCATGAATTGCGGAATCCTTGATCCAAATACAGGATCTATCAGTCGCATTGCCACCAACGCGACAAAATCCACAATGTGTACATTGACAGGTCGTCCGAAATTCTGCATATAAGTCAAAGATTCCCACACTGAGTTCAACAATATCTTAGCGCATCGTATATTCTTTATGTAATACTTAGCTGACTCAGGTATATAGCTCTCATCATTTGATTTGTAGTCACTTGGGGCAAGACCAAATTCTTTAAGAATTATATCTAAATTATTTGCAAAGAAAATCATAGCAGCAGACTTAGGACCTGCCGGTATTTCAAATTGATATTGCATAATCTTCTGCAAGTACATTCTGGCTCTACTGTGCGAGGCTGCACCATCTTCATCTATAAACCTCGATGCGGCCATCAAAAGGTGGTCTCTATCTGCCAAAAAAAGGAATATCACATTGGGTAGATCGAAGCTCGACTTAAGCATCCGAAGCACCATGTTGACATCACCTGCGGGCAATCGTTCCAAATCATCGACTACGACAACTATCCGCCTGTCCATCAAGCGAAGCCGTCGCTTAAGCCTAATTCCGTAACGGCGACTCGAGAAGAACAACCAATAGAATTTCCATCGCAACAACTCAAGCAAAGCACCTAAGGAACCATAGTCCATGTCGGTCTTACGCATCCGAAGCATCTGAGAATAATCGCTAAGCGCATCAGCAACTTTGTAATATCCATTCCTATCTACAACCTCTGCAAGAGAGCGTTGCAAAAACTCCACAGCATCGTCTGCGTTTCTAAACTGAAGTGCGCATAAATCTGTAAACAACACAGGGTCTTTCTGTTTGGTCATCTCACACCTAAGCATATTGCATATAGATGTCTTCCCCGTCCCCCAATCTCCAAGGATTCCAATATATTCAGCGCCATTTTGCACATCAACTCTTAAGATTGCATCTCGTAGGACATTAACAAATGGCATTCTATGAAGTAAATCTTCTGCGGCACTACAAATAGGCTTATCGCTCAGCGCACATACGTCAACCTTGATGGTTCGACTAATACCTTTATATCGTCTCCGCCGCTTTTGAACCGATACGGCTACAGATGAAATAATAACTACTGACAATGAAAACACCCCCCACAATATCTTTGCCTTTGATGTTTCCAATATGCTGGCATGTTTTCCCGCCAGTGCACATACATACGTCCACACCGGGATGAATACTAAGAAATAAACTACCCCGCAGGGGATAGCAAGCATAGCCAAACAACAAGCGACCTTTATCGCAACAGCACAAACTCTTTCACGAAAACAAGAATTGAATGCATAACTTATGCAAAACCAAACGCCTATGCCCCACACTGAGACATACATTATAGCCTTAAACATTAACATAATTCCATCATCTTCAAAGACTGGCGTTAACAAAGTGCGATGCGATTCCTATTTAATTCGCACCAGCATCCTTCATAGCGCTAATCATATCATCACCAATCAAATAGACATGCCGTTTCGCTCGCATAAGTGCAACATACAGCTTGTTGCGGATTATATCTGACTCGTGATACCGCCCATTTAACTCCATAAGCACATTCGTGGAACCTTTCAAAATAACACACGAATCCATATATGTATCTCCTTTAGACATCCCCCAAGTAAATGTATTCTCCATCTCAGATAATATTGAGATTTTATCATAAACCAACTTTGGTATTGACGTGTCTCGAAATATATTTTCTGCCTTCGAACATTCAGTCACCCGAATAACAGTGCCCTCAGCATCAACATTGACATCGATATTAATATTCAAAGACTCTCTCTCTTAAGTCGCTGCCGCACATTCCAAAACGCCCTGCCTCCTGCATCATAGACATTGTTGTTTGCAAGTGACAATGCGGCAAATCCGCTACACCTCACGATATCAACGCATTCAATCGGCAATACACTCGTGTACGCCCTATCGCTCGCGATCTCACCATGGGCAAACGCGCACTCTAGATTGCCAATGCAAAGCCCAGTACATATACCGCGTAGCGACTCACTTGGCGACCAATCACCGACGAATGACAGACGCATACCCCTCCCTCATCTTCTTTGCAATAACCGGCCAAGCGTATTCCGTCTCTATCAACTCACGCCCTTTATCACCCATCGCCGCCCTTTCTTCATCCGTCAAAGAAATCGCAACACGCATCGCATCAACAAGATTACCTACACTTCGTTCAATCCACCATCCACACCGTCCATCAATCTCCCCCCAGGGACATCCTTTTGTCGTAATCACTGGCACTCCTGATGCCAATGCCTCTGCTATCGAAATGCAGAAGTTCTCGCTCTCACTCGGATGTATAAATAAGTCCGCATCTCGATATATATCCCACTTTTCATTGTCAGAGGCTTCTCCATAAAAGCACCAATCCTCAACGATGCCGAGTTCATTCAACTTGGCAGCAACAACTTCTTTGTGGCTCCGCTTATTTGGCCCGACCACTAACATTCGCCATCCATGCGGGCGCAACGCCGCCCAAGCCTCGGCGAGGAGCAACAATCCTTTCCCCGGATGCAATCTGCTCAAGAACAAAGCAGTCCGCTTCTCGCCATCCGCTCGCCTACGCTTTGCCAAGGCGTCTGGGATGTCAATGCCAATCGGGACGACAAATGTCGGTGTCTGCAATCCAAACTGACGAACATGCTCCGCTTCTTCTTGGCACATTACCTGGAAAGCGTCTGCGTGTTTCAAATCGCCTTTTTGGTACAACATCATGCCAAGCGTCTTTTTCCAACGCTTGACCGAAAGAGCCCATGGTGCCAACATCCCATGTGGTGAGATGACAATCGGAATCCCCTTCTCTCTCGCAGCAACATTCATAGCATGCGTCGACAACTTCCACATGCCCTGCACATGAACTAATTCAGGTTGAAATTCCCTTATGAGCCTACGAGAATCGATCAAGGCGGTCTTATAGTCATCCCCATGCCCCTCTTGATAATCGACACCAGATTTCTTCAACTCGGCGACAACTTCATCTGTAGCCGATTTAGGGTCATGCGAAAGTAGGCAGACATCAACACCCTCTCTTGAAAGTGCTTTCGCAAAGCCAATTGTTGATCTTGTCGGGCCCCCATTTTCGCTAGCCAACGACCAGATTGAAAGGACGATCTTCATTCAACTCCTTTAATTTTAACAATATTCTCCTGCGACCTTATTAATCGAATGGGATAATTGCCTAACTTGATAGAAATTACTGCTGACATTTCCACCACTGTACCTCCAACCAACAATAGAATCCAAGTCATCACTTTGTACGCAGCAAACACCGCAACGTTCATATCGCACAGAGATGTCGCATACCATCCAATTAAAAGTTCAATCCCAATGTTCATCTGAATATCTCGCCTATGCGATCGTTTAATTTCTTAGCAAGAAACACCGCTCCACCATGCGTTAGGTGTCTGCAATCCTGACTTATGAACTTGCCTTCGTCCGAAAAGACGGGGATGTCCCCATCCCTATTTGCTATCGCCCCAATCAAGTCGACAAACCCCACCCCTTTCCGTCCACATTCTTCCTTTTCCTTTGCATTCCGATCTACAAATTGCTGAGGGAGCGGAACGAATTGCGAATGCCCATTCGCTCCGAAACGGCGGCAGAAAAAAACTCCCTGCGATTTACCGAAGTATTTTGTACCAACCAAGAAGACATGGTTAGTACACCATCCATCGCTTGTGTTATACTTTGAACTATCGACGCCATCAGTGACAAACTTCGGTACCACTGTCGCCGCCGAGCCTCCCATCGTCGCATAGAAGACATATTGCGCATTATGAAAGCGCTCGGGTAGATCGTCAGGCAGCTTGCTCAATTCGGCGTAAGAGATATCAAGCTTGTTGCTCATGACCGACTCCTGCAACACATTGATCCAATCCCTCGCATAGCTGTCACCTATCACAAGAACATTCAACCGTGAATCAGAAGAAAAGCCATGATTCAGCCTATAATTCTTGTTGTTATACATCTTGTGAAGTCCTGGCTTGACGCATTCCGCCACAATTTCAAGCTCTGGAATGTCATACAGTACACCCGATCTTACATGAATCAGAAGTGCAAGTACATTGACAACAAGAAAGCCAACCCCCATTGCAACCGTCTTTCCCACAAATCTTGAAACACTGTTTTTCTTATTCTCAATGAATACATAAGAAAGCCATGCCACCACCCCAATAACCACAACACAACAGAACACGCTTGTTGCAGTCACCTCCGCCGCGATGCAATACCTCATGAACGCCAAGACAATTTGATGCCACACATAGATACTAAGGCTCGCCTTCCCCAAGCTGGTAAGCCACCTAATCTCAAACAGCCTAGATGCCAAGGGAACGCTTGCCTCGTCTATGCATAGAAGCAACGCCGTGCAAAGCACAACTACAATCAACCTCACGATGCCGACTTCAAGATAACCGGGCATCATTACCACTAAGAGGCCAACGAGACCAATAACATAGCCCAATATGAAGCGGCCACGATTCAAGACCTTAAAAGCCGATAGCGAAAGGCACGCCCCCACTCCAAACTCAAAAAATCTCCAAGGCAAATAATAGAAGACAAATCTTGCCTCGCCAAAACGTCCAACATACATTGCAAATGAGACTATAGACAACAACGCCACCAACCACAATGCAATCTTTCTATATTCGGCCTTGCCCACTATCCTGCCAAGCATGAGCAAAAGCGGTATTGCAAAATAAAACTGGAACAACACACCTAAATACCAAGTGTGCATCAATGGTTTGTATTCATTGACGACATCCCAATAGTTGCGTGTGGTGATGCACTGCAAAACATTATTCGCAAAGCAAGTAGTAGCGACGACAGACTGGCATAGGTTTTCTAGATCGTCAGGCAACATTGTCGGCAAGCCCCCCAACAAGGCCACCGCCGACGCCAGAAGGACAATCGGCAACACTCGCGAGATACGCTTGTATAAAAAACCGAAATAGGAAAACTCATCCGCATCAAAGGCCTTGAGTAGACTTCTTGCCGTAAGATAACCTGCTACGACAAGGAATATGTCAACCCCAAGATAACCGTACTTCAGCAATCCCATGTGGAAAAATACCACACACAGGATTGCAAATCCTTTGAGAAAATCGATTTTACTGGATCTCATGCAGAATACTTCCTGCCCTTCATCATGAACGTATCCATCCATCCCATTAGCCACGGCAACGGCGAAATGGATACTATGCGCCTCAACATCGTCATCCGATGCTTGCAATACATCTCAGCGTTAAGTCGCTCCTCCGCACGTTTCTTTGCCCACGCCGGATGCTCGCTTTGAGCCATTTCCGACCCGGCGAACCGCTGTCCGCTCGTCTTTGCCTCAGGATGCATCCTGAACCCCCAGACATATCCGGGAAGCATGACATAATTTGCCCCTGCTTTATGATAGAAACGATTCCACAACTCAATGTCCATCATGTAATGGAATCTTTCATCGACATTTCCGCCTGCGCGTTCAAACAATTCTCTTGAGAAAAACGAAGACGGTCCATAGACCTGAATGTTACCACCATCGGCCCGTATTCGCGAAAGTGGCCTCGCGCGAGAACAGCGGGTGATATTCAATTCGCCATCCAACCAGCAACAACCTCCTATGAACCATTCTGTGGCCGGAAATGCCGCGATTTTCGCCTCTAATTTTGCGATAGTTCCAGGAAACATGACATCGTCTGCATTAAGCCAAGTCAGGAATCTACCCCTTGCATACTTGAAGCCTTTGTTGAATGCCGCAGACTGGCCACCGTCTTTCTCGGAGCACCACCAAGCAATCCGATTCTCATACTTCTTGATAATCTCCACTGAATTGTCAGCGGAATCTGCATCACAAATGATGAGTTCAATCTTGTCGCCAGCATCCTGCGCCAAGACGCTTTTTATGGCATCTTCCAGAAATCGTCCATAATTGTAATTGGCTATCACTATTGACAACAACGGTTTCATCACCATTCCCCGCTCTTCGCTAGTCGTGTCTTCTTGCTTCCATTTCCATTTCAACCGGCAAGGCGATCCGCCGTTCGCATACAGCCTTGGCAAACAAAATACACACTATCGTCAATGCAGTACCAACACGCGCACCAAACGGGCTAAAGAAAATGTCCCACACTAAACTCGGCACAACACAACAAAAATACCCAAACCATTGCGGAATGGCCGATACATAGAAACGAAGACACTTGTAGATTAGCCATAGCACATATAGCCAAAACACCAAACCAAAAATGCCGTCCTCCACCCACGCACACGCAATATATGAATGCGTGGGGATGACATGATACACATACCCCTTATTCCGAGTTGCCGCCTGATATCGCATGTAATCTTCATAATCCTCATATGAGCCATACTCACGAAGAAAATTTTCATAATACCCTTCCGTGTCTTCTGCCTTGGGCCCATATCCAATTATGGGGTTATCTATTGCGGCTCTCATGCCTACAAAGAACTCTTTTCGTCCTGCCATAAGAATATTCAACGCACTTGTACCGGTCGCCGTTTGTTTAACATACTTTCTGTAAGCATCATCCCCCAACATGCCATTCCTTGCCGCAAAAGAATAGCCCCCTTTGAAAGCCAGCAAGACAATCATACATAATACAAGAATCATGGGCAGGCGTTCGCCAAACGCCTTCATCTTAAAGCGACTCTTCCTCCCTAACAAGATAAACAAGGCACTCATTAGTGACACAAGCGCGGCCGCACGCCCACTCGACATCGAGAATACTATCTTCAGTACAGCATTCATCATAGGAATCGTTGCAGAATACATTACAGGCATTGATAAATATGCCGTCACGATTGGCAATGTTGTAAACGCAGAAATTTTAGACGTCCAAAATAGAGGATAACTAATCATCATCTCGACACCCTCTTCGCCCGTCACCTTCTCCCCACCAATGGACGCATATGTTTCTGGCTGAAATACGAAGATACAAATTATCGATGACAGGAATGCACCTATCAACACCCACCTAAGCCCACTCAGATCTTTACGCAATAGTCTATGAAAACAGACTGTCATTGCAAACACTGAATATGGCGTCGCAACCCCCTTGGCAAACAGTATCATAGGTGCATGATTCAAGGCACTCGCAACGCAACAGCCAACTACAACAGAAATTGAAAGCCAAACAAATGGCAGAAAACCATCTCGCTTAAGAGTTGAATAATCTTGTACAAAAAAGATGGGGGCCAAAAGATACATCGGCAACTCCGAGATCCCAAGACTCCCGACAAAATGGAATTGAGTCTGAGATCCAAGTCCAATGAGGAATAACCAAAATGCCGATCTGTTCTTCATTTCACCGCCTCGGATGGACATACAATCTGTTCGAGTGCACCCACTTCTTCGTCCGTCAATTCAGCGAAAAAGTGCCGCTTTGCCGCAGACAACCTCACTTGATTGTTTTCCACAAAATAGACATCCACCCCATCGTTTTGACGATGGACTTCAAGCACGGATTTATCAGTCAGATGGGCACGAGACTGCAATTCGTACACATTTAACTTGAAATTTTCAATCAGGTATAAAGAACCGATGGATTTCATGCCGTTGATTATAGCAAAAATTGTTTGTTCAAAATAGCCACCCCGATGCAAAAACTTTTACGTCCTTACAAAAACCTTTATATTCCAACGTTACGTTGCAAAAACTCTTACCGCCCTCGCAAAACGCAACCGCTGTTGACCTCGCTCCCAAACTCTTACAAGCGCACTCCTCATCAAATCTGCGTCCAATGGATTAAGATACTCGACATCCCAACCTTAATATTGCGAGATACCACTTTCGTACGGAACAACAGGGCGTACGCCCAAAACTGCCGCCTCAAGACCAAATTAGCCCCGTGTCTTACTGCTTCCAACAATCTGGGCCGGATTACCCTTTACCATTGAATCTGGCGGTATCTCAAGTCCAAAAACAACACTACCCGCCGCAATGATTGAGCGCGCACCAATGCGCGTCCCCTTTAAGATAATTGCATTTGTGCCAATAAACACATCGTCCTCAACAACCACTGGACGAGTTCTAATATGCTCATTATCTTGAACCGTTCTCCTATAGTCTGGCTCTATTGAATGAAAATCATGGTCAAATATTCTAACATTCCCTCCACAAAGCACATTATTCCCGATGGTAACGGAACTTTTTGAATTGACTACAACGGACGAGAACCCGCAATCATTCCCAATCGTAATGACGCCACCACCCCTGTTCTCAAGAATTGTTGGATTTATTAAACCAACCATATTGGCTCGCCGAAAAGAGTTAAACACGACGTTATTACCAATCTCTATCCCACTGCCATGAGTTCGTATATAAGTCCTACCATAGAAATATACTCCACTCCCAAATCTCACCCCCCATAACCAACACAGTAACGGCGAGCGGACACAAGACCACCACCCAATAATTTTACAAAATATTCGGTCTATTGCTGCCGGTATAATTGATGGGAATGCGTATTTCATATTGAGAGAAGATCTTGATTAGTATAAATCGACAGAAGCTTTCTCCACACAGACTCAGATGACAATTCTCTCCTAACAACCTGAGCTGACTTTGTTCCGATTTTAACACAATCAGAAACACGCCCAACACACTTCTCGATCTCGTTAGACAAAGCTACTATATCACCAGTAGTCACTAAACTTCCACAACCATAATGATGAATCAGATCACGAGGGCCACTATTATCATAACATATTGGATAGAGTCCGCAGGACAACGCTTCTTTCAAGGCTGTTGGCCCAGTATCACCATAGGAGGGCAACAAAAAAAACTGAGCGTCCGAGAACTCACTAATAATCTCGTATGGCGAGAGATTTGCCAGCATCCGCACATTTTTTTCTAATCCACGTTCTCTCACAATTGCCTCAATGATCGACTTGTCAGTGCCGTCACCTATCATTACAAGAGATGTCTTAGCGTCACAAACATTCGCAAAGGCTTTTATTGCATCAACCGCTCCCTTGCGCTCAGTTAAGCTTCCCAAGAAAACAATCTTTATTGGCATGGACATCAACTTTTCACGATCCTGAAGCCTTACCGACGCAAAACCTTCCCTAAGCGGATGCGGCACAAGCTCGCCATCACAATGATAATAATCTCTGAGTCCTTTTCGCGATGCATCACTTTCAACCAACAATTTCGCAGCTCGCCTATATGTACCCTTTTCAATCATCCAAACAATCCAAGTTCTCAAACCAACTCGACTTTTCTTGTCCCCTTCCTGCTGAGACAAATGCCAAAACATCAGCAACAAGCCCTGAACCGAAACCACAGCTACGTTTGAAAGCCATGTTGCTATCCAACCACACCCAGTCTCACCACCCCATCCGTGAACAACATCAGGCTTCAACTCTTTTGCAAATGACTTTATACGATAATACATCCTAAACCAAAGAAAAGCTAATTCGTAGCAATCCTGCTTAAAACAGTGCCAATGCGCCCCGCGATAATCAAATTCTCGCCTGTCTTCTTTCATTCCTATTACAGGACAAGCGATATGGAGTTCTACATCATGGGGTGGAGGCAAATGGCCAACTATCCAACTCCAAGCCGCTCCACGCACTGTAGTTAAGGCTTCACCTGAACCATTGCACCTGACATCCTCTGGCAACCCGCATATCCATAATATCCGCATATTAAATCCCTGTCACATATTATCTCTCAAACGCCCCTTCGGCACTATACAAATAAAATGGTCGATGTATATGAGAACTCCAAATCGGCATGCGTGTGTAAACGGAAATCGACTCGTACCCACTCGGCACCGTTCAAAAAATATTTGTGAAAACCTTTCATTGTACGATACTCCAGTCAACAGACTTCGAGACTTCCAAAACGAACGCAGGCATTATATCATATATCTTCACTCTTTAGGCAATCAAAGAATCTATCCGTTGCCACCCTCGCTGTCCTTATCGCATGATCGACCGCCGTCCAATCTACGACTTGGGTCACGAGGTTTT
>CAYSJX010000034.1:0-14670 GCA_964431445.1 uncultured Oscillospiraceae bacterium
TGAAGGAGAAGGATGCCATCTACGAAAAGTCTGATTTCTCCGATGAATACGGCCTGCGGGCCGCGGATCTGGAGATGGAGTTTGCTTAGCTAGGCGGCTGGGAGGCTGAATCCGATGCTTCCCGCCTGCTCCAGGGCCTTGGCATCGGCACCGACATGCACTACGACCTGATGGGGGACACCGATCCCCGCCTGAAGGTGAAGGTCCTCCTGGCTCAGGCCCTTTTCGGCAACCCCGACATCATCATGCTGGACGAGCCCACCAACAACCTGGATATCGAGGCCATCAACTGGCTGGAGGATTTCCTGCTGGACTTCCCCGGCATGGTCATCGCCGTGTCCCATGACCGCCACTTCCTGAACACCGTCTGTACCCATACCGTGGATATCGACTACGGCAAGATCAAGATGTACGTGGGCAACTACGACTTCTGGTATGAGTCCAGCCAGATGGTCCAGGCCATGATCCGCAACAAGAACAAGAAGAATCAGGAGAAGATCGAAGAGCTGCAGCTGTTCATCCAGCGGTTCTCCGCCAACAAGGCCAAGGCCAAGCAGGCCACCGCCCGCCGCAAGCTGCTGGACAAGCTCACCGTGGAGGAAATGCCCTGCTCCACCCGCCGCTATCCCTTCGTGGGCTTCATGCCGGAACGGGAGCTGGGCAAAGATGTGCTGACGGTGAAGGACGTTTCCCTGACGGTGGACGGTGTGAAGCTGCTGGACAAGGTCTATTTCAGCGTTGGCCGGGAGGATAAGATCGCCTTTGTCGGTGAAAACGAGCTGGCCCAGACGGCCCTGTTCCAGATCCTGATGGGCGAGCTAGAGCCGGACGAGGGCAGCGTTAAGTGGGGTGTCTCCACCGTGCGCAGCTACCTGCCCAAGGACAATTCTGCCTACTTTGACGGCAACAAAATGGAGCTGGTGGATTGGCTGCGGCAGTATTCCCTGAAAAAAGACGATGTGTACCTGCGTGGCTTCCTTGGCCGGATGCTTTTCAGCAACGAAGACGTGTTCAAGCATGTGGATGTACTCTCCGGCGGTGAGAAGGTGCGCTGTATGCTCTCGAAAATGATGCTCAGCGGTGCCAACGTGGTGCTGCTGGATCAGCCTACCAACCATCTGGACATGGAGTCCATTCAGGCCGTCAACAAGGGTCTGGAGGCTTTCTCCGGCGTGGTGCTGCTGGCCTCCCACGACCATGAAATGCTGACCTCCACCTGTAACCGGGTCATCGCCTTCCAGCCTGACGGCACCATCATCGATAAATACGGCACCTACGATGATTATCTGGCATGGATGGCAGAAAATAAGAAGCAGTAATCCTTTTCCGGGGAGAATTGTAATATGGAAAAAATTCTGAATATCATCACAAAAAACATGCAGCAGGCTTTCACCGATGCCGGCTACGATGCCGCCTTCGGCAAGGTGACGGTCTCCAATCGGCCTGACCTGTGCGAATACCAATGCAATGGCGCGCTGGCTGCCGCCAGACAGTATAAATGCGCCCCCATTCAGATCGCCAAAGCCGTGGTGGAAAAGCTGAACGCTGACGACTATTCCCTGATTGAGGCGGTGCCCCCCGGCTTTATCAACCTGAAACTGTCCGGCCGGTTCCTGCAGCAGTATCTGGAGCAGATGCGCACCGCGCCGGATCTGGGCGTGGAGAAAATCGGCGCGGGCAAGACCATTGTGGTGGACTACGGCGGTGCCAACGTGGCAAAGCCGCTGCACATCGGCCATCTGCGCCCGGCCATCATCGGTGAGGCGCTGAAGCGGCTGCACAGCTTCCTGGGCTACGAGGCCATCGGTGATGTCCATCTGGGCGACTGGGGCCTGCAAATGGGACTGATTATCGCTGCGCTTGCCGACCGGCAGCCGGAGCTTCCCTACTTTGACCCGGACTTCACCGGAGAATATCCGGCGCAGGCCCCCTTTACTGTGGACGAGCTGGAAGAAATCTATCCTACCGCTTCCGCCAGAAAGACCGATCCCGAATTTTCCCACCGGGCCCATCAGGCCACGCTGGAGCTGCAGCAGGGCCGCCGGGGCTACCGGGCACTGTGGCAGCATATCATGAATGTCTCCGTGGCGGATCTGCGGAAAAACTACGATGCGCTGGATGTCCATTTCGAAAAATGGCTGGGTGAAAGCGATGCCGATCCCTATATCCCCGCCATGGTAGAAGATCTGAAGGCCCGGGGCATTGCCGTGCAGTCCGAGGGCGCATGGGTCATCCCCGTGGCGCAGGAGGACGACCGGAAGGAAATGCCACCCTGCATTCTGGTCAAATCCGACGGCTCCTCCATCTATGCCACCACGGATCTGGCCACGCTGGTGCAGCGGATGCGCGACTGGCACCCGGATAAGGTGCTTTACGTCACCGACAAGCGGCAGAATCTCCACTTTGAGCAGGTGTTCCGTGCCGCCCGGAAGGCCGGAATCGTCCCGCCGGAGACCCAGCTGGAGCATGTCGGCTTCGGCACCATGAACGGCGCGGACGGCCGCCCCTTCAAGACAAGAGACGGCGGCGTGCTGCGGCTGGAACAGCTGATCCGGGATATGACGGATTTCGTCCGGGTCAAGGTGGTGGAAAACCGGATCGTGGATGCCTGCGATGTGGAAGACACCACCGCCAAGATCGCCATGGGTGCCCTGAAATACGGCGATTTGAGCAACCAGCCCACCAAGGACTACAATTTCGACATGGAGCGCTTCGCCGCCTTTGAAGGCAATACCGGGCCATACATTCTCTACACCATCGTGCGTGTCAAGTCCATTCTGACCCGCTACGGGCAGTGGCAGGAGCTTCCCATCTGTCTGCCGGCCAACGACAGTGCCAAGGATCTGATGCTCTCCATCACCGGATTTGCCCCCGCGCTGGAGCAGGCGCTGGCCAATTCCGCCCCCAACCTGATCTGCTCGTATATGTACGATCTTGCAGCCGCCGTCAACCGGTTCTATCATGAAACCCCCATCCTCAAGGAAGAGAACACCGCCCTGCGGGACGGCCATATCGCCCTGATCGCCCTCGCCCGCCGGGTTCTGGAAACCTGCATCCACATTCTCGGCTTCTCCGCCCCGGAAAAAATGTAAAACATCACCCCCTGCCAGTGCCCAACCGCACCCCGGCAGGGGGTGATTTTCATTTTCAAAAAAGTCACCGCAAGCCAGTACGCACACCGGTGTGGCAATCCCCCTGTTCTTCCGGATTATCGAAAAAACAGGGGGATGGTACGTCTAATTTGGGGATTGCCACAGCGGTTTTACCGCTTAGCGGGACAGTTCGTCTGTCAGGCGGAGGATTTCCGGGGCGATTTTCTCCCTTTCTTTTTTCAGGGTGCGGTTGTACAGCGGATAGGCGCAGGCCAGCACCGCCAGCCCCAGCACGCCCACGGCAATGCCCATCGGCATGGCCGCCGTGCCCAGCGCCGTGCCGAAATCGGACATGGCCAGGCTCATTCCCAGCCCCAGCAGCAGCGTGCCCACCACGCCGACGGCAATCGAGACCGCCGTGGCCTTATTCCCGGCGCTGGCATCCAGCGCCCGCAGCTGCTCCATTTTGTCCCGCTCCTGGGGCATGTATTTTTTGCGGATCTGCTCGATCTCCTCCTGCTGCTGGGCAGAGTAGGTCATCTTAAAGGTTTCCCGATCTTCCATATTCATTCTCCAATTCTTTGATAGTACGTCCGCCATGGACGATCATGTATATTGCCATTGCCACGATCAGCGCGCAGATGGCCAGCCCGCTCAGGCCGAGGAACAGTGTTTTTGTCCACGCCGTCATTTCCGCCCCGCTGAAGGTTTCCAGCATGGTTCCCTCCAATGTCAGCATGGACACGCAGGCCGATGCCAGCGAAATGGCGCGGGAGGCCGAGAACGCGGGACTGCCCAGCCGCCTGTATCTGATCAGATTGATAATGGCCATGGTCAGCGAGGTAAAGGTATAGGCCGCCATGGCGATGGTGGTGATCTCATGATGGCGCACGGTGCGGCCCCGGAACACCATGAAAAAGACGATCACGGAAAGGGCCAGATTGGTCAGCAGCAGCACCCGGCCGCAGCCACGGTAATGGCGCAGCTCCCGCCCCATATCCGCCCCGGGGGCGTGGCGCAGGGTGCAGCGCAGCAGCGACAGGCGCATAACAGCCAGCGACGCATAATACACCGCCAGCGCCCAGAACCAGAAGGATCTGTGATAGATCCCCAGCCCCAGCTGCAGCGCACCATAGGCCAGATTCCACGCGGCATTGCCGCAAAGTGTCACATTTACCCGCAGGCGGGTGTCCGACAGCCAGCGCTGGGCATATGGATTACCCTGTTTGAACCGGCCAATCCACCGGACGATCGCAGGAATTCGGACACACCACACCGTCAGGGTGTAGGCCGACAGCGCATAGGCCCCGATGCGCAGGGCCGACTGCTCCTCCAGCCGGAGGAAGGCATACACCAGCGCAGCCGCCGCCACCGGCAGCAGCAAAAGCAGCAGCGCCATGGGCGGCCACAGCAGGGCACGAAGCCAGCGATTTTGCTTCATTTTATCCCCTCCGGATCTTCACAGTGAACACGGAACCGACGCCCACGGTGCTTTCCACGCTGATCTGCCCGTGGAGAATGTCCACCACCCGCTTGACCAGCGCCAGCCCGAGGCCGTTGCCCTGAGAAGCGTGGGAGGTGTCACCCTGATAAAACTTTTCAAAAATATGCTCGCCCACATCCGCGCCCATTCCACAGCCGGTATCGCGCACCTGCACGGTGGCGAAGGTATCATCCGCCGTCAGGCTGACCGAAACGGTGCCGCCGGCGGGGGTGAATTTGAAAGCGTTGGAAAACAGATTGTTCCACACAAGGCTCAGCAGCTCGCTGTCCGCCAGCACGGTCACATTTTCCGCCAGATCCGTCTCGATCTCGATTTCGGCCCGCTCCCAGACGTTTTCATATTGCACCAGGCATTCGCACAGCTGCTCCCCCAGATCGAACCGGGTGGGCTTGGGATAGATCTTTTGATTTTCCAGCCGGTTGAGCTTGAGAATATTGGTCATCATATCCGCCATCCGGCGGGAACCGTCGGTGATGCCCCGGGCATATTCCAGCCGCTTTTCCTCCGGCAGGTCGGGGGTCTGCAAAAGGGTCGCATAGTTTTGCAGCACGGCCAGCGGGGTCTTCATCTCATGGGACACATTGGCGATGAAATCCGTGCGCAGGGTTTCCACCCCCTGCAGCTCCCGGGCCATGCGGTTGAAGCACTGCTCGATCTGGGCGAACACATCATCCTCTCCCGGGCTGTGTCGCTGGGGAATCTGCACGGAAAAATCCCCCCGCATGATTCTCTGGGCCGCCTCGATGATCCGCCGGGCGGGGCGCTGCACCGTAAGCTCCCGCCGCAGTGCGTCGATCAGGGCGAACAGCAGGCTTAGCAGCAGCACATTGGCAAAGGTCAGCTTGGCAGCGGCTTCCAGATTTTCCGCTGTCAGGGTCAGCGCCATAGTGCGCCGCAGCTCGGACACAAACAGCGCCATGCAGCAGGTGGTCACGAAGGCCACCTGCATAAAAAACAGCAGATACCGGCTCAGTCCCCGCCAGAAGCGATGCCAGAAATTGCCGCCCTTCATTTGATCACCGCCTTGTAGCCCAGCCCATGGACGGTTTTGATCTCAAAATCCTGACATTCAGCCAGCTTGGCCCGCAGCTTGGTCATGTAAACATCCACGGCGCGGGGTGCCGTCTCCGTGTCCGCGCCCCAGAATTCATCCATCAGCTGGGTGCGGGTGAAGGTCTTTTTGGGGTAACTGAGCAGCTTGTACAAAATGGAGAACTCCCGATTGGTCAGATTGACCTCTTCCCCATCCAGATAGGCGGTGTGTTCATCGGCATCCATGGTGAAGCTGCCGATTTCCAGCTTGCGGGAGGCGGCGATTTTCGCCCGCCGCAGCAGTGCCCCGATGCGCAGGAACAGCTCGTCCAGATCAATGGGCTTGACCATGTAATCGTCCACCCCGATGCGGAAGCCCCGCTGCTTGGAGGCAATATCGTCCCGGGCGGTCATGAACAGAATGGGGATATCCTGATCGGTATCGCGCACATTCCGCGCAAACTCAAAGCCGTCCACCCCCGGCAACATAATATCGGACACGATCAGATCAATGGTGTTTTCATATAGCACGTCATAGGCCTCGTTGGCATCGGTGCAGCCGATGGCCTCGAAGCCGCTGCCGGACAAAAAGGTACACACCGTCCGGTTCAGCTCCGGATCGTCCTCCAGTACCAGAATTTTGAACATAAAGCCATGCCTCCCATCCCTTAATGATGGCAGTATACCACCGAAATGTTAAGATTTTGTTTGCGTCCGCAGAAAAAGTTCGCAGACAGCGCGAAATTTCGTGCCGCCTGCGCCATTTTTATTCGTTGACGATGCTGTCGCTCAGGGCGATGATCCGGGGTGCGAACTTTTTGCGCCGGGCGTTGAGCATGCTGCGGTAGATCGGGTAGTTGACGATGGCCATGGCCATGCCCACCACGCCGATGATGATGCCGGGCACCATGGCATTGGCAAGGCCCAGCTGTTCGGGCAGCTGCGTCATCACGAGGCTCATGCCCGAGCCCATGATCAGCGCCGCCACGGCCCCGAAGCTCCAGGCAAATGCGTTGGCCGGGGCCTTGACCTGCCGGTCGAGCGCCTTGAGGTCGTCCAGCTCCGTGTGCTGCTTTTCGGTGTACTGGGTGCGGATCTTCTGCACCAGATAGGCCTGATCGTTTTTGTTCATATTCATGGTTTTGTCTCCTTCAAACTTTTTATGCACGGATTGTATCACGGGAATGTGTAGAAATGATTTGGGAAATGTTTGCGTTTTGTTAAAGGGTTCGATTGGGAGCGATTTCTTATTTCCCGGACAGGCGGGCTCTGGCCTCCCGGGCCGTTTCCCCCTCCCGGGCGAACAGCACCGCCACGCAGCGGTCTGTGACCTTTTCGAAGCCGTTGACCGCGCCGGTCTCGATCTTTTTGTAGCCGTTGACCACACCGGTCTCGATTTTCTGATAGCCGCTGACCACACCGGTCTCGATTTTCTGATAGCCGCGCACGACCACCGTGGCGATTTTGTCGATGATATTTGCAGGTTTGAACATATGAAGCACTCCTTTGTTTGATGATGGCCCTATCATACCCGGCGGATGTTTCCGGGATTTTTCAGAAATGTTTCCGAAATGTTAGATTGAAAAAAGTTTCATTTTTGCCGGAAAACCGCAAAAAATCCCCTGCTCAGGCGTTGCAATCCGCTGCACAGGGTGATAGAATAGAGATGGTGAGTTGGAATTCATTACAAACGTTAGACAAATGAGGTGTGTGAGCTTATGAGAAAGATCTGCTGGATTGCCGTTTTTTTGATCATCTGTCAGCTGTTTGTCCCGTCCACCGCTCTGGCCGCGGAAGAAGACAGTGGTATGGTTTATGTCTCCAATGCACTTCGGGACAGCATTTATGAGGCAACGCAAAGTGAGGAATCATTTGATTCTTATGTTGCACTGCAACAGTATGGATTGCAGATTGTCAAAGAATCGATTACGCCGGTATACACCGCCAGTATGCTCGATTACGCAGAAACCGGCACCTTATCTGTTGCGCCCAGAGAATATTTTAACTACAAAAAGAATATCTCGCTTGGATATATCTATATTGCCAAAACAATCCTTGCCGACGGTACCTATGGCGGCAATCTAGAGTTTTCCTATAAGGAGGGAGAAGTCCATTACGTTTCCTATTCCCCGTCCGAAGCGATGCGGGAGACTTTTAACAATCCCTCTTTTGACGCGTCATCCAGCTATGCAGATCATGCCCTCAGAATCCAAAGGATGCTGGGGCGGAATTCCTTTGTTTCCCCAAATGATGTCATATTCCTTGAAATAAGCTGTGGGGAATTCTTTTATATCCGCACGAATGGACAGCAGTTTTTTATTCCCATCGGCCGTCAAAAGGCAGCGGACACCATTGTGCCCAATGGATACGTTGACAGGATCCTCACACTTTCGGACATGAAAGAATTGGCGCTGAAACAGCTTGAAATTCATAACAAACGCCTTCAGGAATTGGAAAAATGGCAAAAGGAACACCCCGGCGAAGACTTGCCCATGGGTAGCAGCGGCTCTGTTTCGCCGGTGGTCAGCTATGGCAGCCATGTTGATAATGTTATCGATATCGCGCAGTACCTGGGTATCGACATGACCACAAAGCCCGATTCTGTTATCGTGCCGCAGGATGAACCGATAGCCCATTCCCGAAATATGCTCTGGGTCATAGCTCCGGCCTGCGTGATCTGCGCCGGATGCATTGCTGTGGTTTCGGCAAAAAAGCGGGAAACGGCAAAATCTGCCGCAGAATAGTCCTGCAAGACAAGAAGATGAAGGAGGATTAACATGAAAAACACATTGGTAATGATTGTATCGCTTTTGCTTTGCTTATGCCTTGTCGCATGTGATACGGTGCATTTGGGCGATGGCACCGGTGAAACACCGGCCGCAAGCAATCCGGAAAGCACCATGGGCGTGGAGAACGTGGCCGCGAAGATTCCGGTTGTGTATGCCGCCTCTTCTGATACACTGACGGATCGCATAATGTTTACTGCTGACACGCTGTTCATGTACTATACCCGTGTTATCAATAATCTGGATCGCGGCTGTGCTATGTGTCTGGTCACGGTTATGGATATTGATTTGGACGGTGTTTCCGGCAGCGACACAGGCGTTTCGGTTCCGTTGACGCTCCGAGTGGATAAAATTGTTTTGTCGAACGATGCTTTCACTTTGAAAGAAGGAGACTGCTTTTCATCCACTGACAGCACCAGATGGTTCAAGACCGGTGATGTATACTCTGTAAACATCCACGACGGAGGTGCACCGGTTGCGGAATTGGGTGCGCAATATTTCGGATTATTACAGGCCGGCCAGCGTGATTATAATCCCGTTGATTTTGATGTGGACTACAGCTTCGAATGCCACACCCTGCCGATTCCCGCAGTCAGCGTATCCGCCAATGAAGTCGCCGCGCAATTTGCAGAAATGAAATTGCCGTGTGATCTCAGAGAGACCTCCGTTGGTATCATCAAAATGCTGTGCGGCGAGTCGTTTATTCCGGATTATGACGATATCGAAGCTGCTTTTTGGAAAATCGTCAGCTGAGCTTATTAGTTCTGTAGCCGGCAGTCTGCCCAAAATCCGAAACAAATGCGGCAGCAGTTCCCATTAACGAAACCGGGGCCCCTGACCAAATCGGTCAGGGGCCTTTGTTATGCTTCGTCCGGGTGGCTGTCGGCCCGGGCGGCGGAGAGCATCAGCTTGATGCGGTTGAGCTGGTTGACCTCCGAGGCTCCCGGGTCATAATCCACCGCCACAATGTTGGCCTGCGGATACGCCTTTTTCAGCGCCTTGATCACGCCCTTGCCCACCACATGGTTTGGCAGGCACGCAAAGGGCTGAATGCACACGATATTGGGCACGCCGGTGCCGATCAGCTCCGCCATCTCCCCTGTCAGGAACCACCCCTCCCCATACTGGTTGCCGATGGACAGGAAGGGTCTGGCCAGTTGGGCCACCTGCTCAATGGGCAGCGGCACATCGAAGCGGTGGCTTTTTTCCAGCGCGTCCATGGCCGGCTTTCGCAGCGCACGGATGGCCTGCAGCCCCACTCTGGATACAAAATCCGACTTTTTCCCGAGGAATTCGTGCTTATAAGTGGCGTTATACAGGGAATAGTTCATGAAATCCATCAGATCCGGCACAACCGCCTCCGCGTTTTCCCGCTCCAGCAGCTCCACCAGACGGTTGTTGGCCAGGGGCATGTACTTGACGAGGATCTCCCCCACCACGCCGACCCGGGGCTTGCGTTTGCCCGGCAGCAGAGGCAGCCGGTCAAATTCCTCCACGATTCCGGCGCAGACCTTCCGGTAAGTCCAGCGGCTTTTGGTGGTCAGGCTCTCAATGGCGATATCATTCCACCGGCGATACAGCCGATTGGCCGAGCCCGGCTCCGCCTCATACGGCCGCACCCGATACAGGCAGCGCATCAGCAGATCGCCATACACCACCGCCTGCGCCGACCGGTACAGCAGCGGCAGCGGCAGCCGGAAACCGCTGTTTTTCTCCAGCCCCTGCGCGCTCAGAGATATCACCGGGATATGGGACATGCCCGCCTTGTCCAGCGCCCGGCGGATAAAGCCCACATAGTTGCTGGCCCGGCAGCAGCCGCCGGTCTGGCTCATGATAATGGCCAGTCGGGTGGTATCATACCGGCCGGACAGCACCGCCTCCATGATCTGCCCAACCACGGTGACCGAGGGGAAGCAGGCATCATTGTTGACGAATTTCAGCCCGGTATCGATGGCAGTGCGATTGTCATTATCCAGCACTTCCATATGGAATCCATAGCGCCGGAACACCGGTGCCAGCAGGTCAAAATGGATGGGGCTCATCTGCGGTGCCAGAATGGTATAGCCCTGCCGGAACATTTCCCGGGTAAACTCCTGCCGGACATAGCCGCCCGCCTGCGGGGCCGGGGCAATCCCCTGCTCCGCGCGCATTTCCATGGCGGCCAGCAGGCTGCGGATGCGGATGCGCACCGCCCCGAGATTGTTCACCTCGTCGATTTTCAGCACGGTATAGAGCTTGTTGGCCCCGGTCAGAATTTCCGCCACCTGATCGGTGGTGACGGCATCGAGACCGCAGCCGAAGCTGTTGAGCTGCACCAGCTCCAGATCCCGGCGGCTGCTGACAAATTCTGCCGCCCGATACAGCCGGGAGTGGTAGACCCACTGATCCAGCACCCGCAGCTGCTTTGTCTTCGCCTGTTGCAGAGGCAGGCTGTCCTCTGTGAAGACATACAGCCCGTAGGAGGTGATCAGTTCCGGGATACCGTGGTTGATCTCCGGGTCGATGTGGTAGGGCCGCCCGGCCAGCACAATGCCGCAGCCGCCCTCCGCCTCCATCCGGGCCAGCAGCTTTTCGCCCTGATCGCGGATATCCGCCTTCGCCCGCTGCTGCTCCGCCCACGCCAGCGCCACGGCGGCCCGGGTCTGCTCCTGCGGAATGTCCCACTGCTCCTGACACAGGCGAACCAGCCGGTCGGCAGCGGTTTTTTCATCGGTGAAGGCGATGAAGGGGCGAATGTAGCGCACCTGCCCGTCCGCCACGGCCTCCACATTGTTTTTCAGATTTTCCGCGTAGGACACCACAATGGGGCAGTTGAAATGGTTCTGCGCCGAGGACGACTCCTGATGTTCATAGAAAACGCAGGGATGGAAAATCGTCCTGACCCCCTGATTGATCAGCCACTGGACATGGCCATGGGCCAGCTTGGCCGGGTAGCACTCCGATTCCGAAGGGATCGACTCGATGCCCAGCTCATAGATTTTCCGATCGGAAAATGGGGAAAGCACCACCCCGAAGCCCAGTTCCCGGAAGAAAGTCGCCCAGAACGGGTAATTTTCATACATATTCAGCACTCGTGGGATGCCGATCTGCCCTCTGGGCGGCTGTTCCAGCGGCGGATAGTCAAACAGGCGGTCACGCTTATAGGCCACCATGTTCTCCCCCTTTTTGACATTGGAGACACTGCCGCCGCCCTTTTCGCAGCGGTTGCCGGTGATATGCTGCCGCCCGTTGGGGAAGCGGTTGACCGTCAGCAGGCAGCGGTTGGTGCAGCCGCCGCAGTGTACGGTGCGGGTGGTGCAGGTCACGGATCCCACCTGCTCCAGCGGCACCATGGTGGTTTCCTGGCCGTGGTAATGACTTCTGGCCAGCAGCGCTGCGCCGAAGGCCCCCATCACACCGGAAATATCGGGGCAGATCACCTGTGTGCCCGCAATGCGTTCCAACGCCCGCAGCACCGCCTGATTGCAGAAGGTTCCCCCCTGCACCACGATGTGCTGCCCCAGCTGGGATGCATCCGTCAGCTTGATGACCTTATACAGGGCGTTTTTCACCACGGAATAGGAAAGTCCCGCCGAAATATCCGCCACGCAGACGCCCTCTTTCTGCGCCTGCTTGACATTGGAATTCATAAACACGGTACACCGGGTGCCAAGATCCACCGGCGAACTGGCAAACAGGGCCTCCCGGGCAAATTCCTCGGCGCTGTAGCCCAGCGAGGAGGCGAAATTTTCCAGAAAGCTGCCGCAGCCGGAGGAGCAGGCTTCGTTGAGCAACACCGTATCCACGCAGCCGTTGCGCAGGCGGATACATTTCATATCCTGTCCGCCGATATCCAGCACACAGTCCACCTGCGGGTCGAAAAAGGCCGCCGCGGTGCAGTGTGCCACCGTTTCCACCTCGCCCTCATCCAGAGAAAAGGCGCTTCGCAGCAGGCTCTCCCCATAGCCGGTGGAGCAGGATCGAACGATTTTTGCCCCCTCCGGCATTGCCATGCGCAGCTGCTCCATGGCCCGGACGGCCGTCTGTACAGGGCTGCCCTGATTGCCGGAATAGAAGGTGTAAAGCAGCTGCCCATCGCTGCCGATCAGAGCCAGCTTGGTGGTGGTGGAACCGGCATCGATGCCCAGAAAACAGTCGCCGTGATAATCGCGCAGCTCCTGCCGGGGCACCACCGCCCGGCGGTGCCGGTCGCAGAAGGCGAAATATTCTTCCCGGCTGTCAAACAGCGCCGGAAGCCGGGGCATTTCAAAGGTAGCCTGCACCCCATGCTCCAGCCGGGTGATCAGATCGTCCAGCCGGACAGAGGGGGTCTTGCCCGTCTCCAGCGCCGCACCCATGGCGGCAAACAGGTGGGACTTCTCCGGATCCACCGTGGTCTGCTCCGTCAAATGCAATGTGCGGATGAAGGCATTTTTCAGCTCAGGCATGAAATGCAGCGGGCCGCCCAGAAAGGCCACCGTGCCCCGGATGGGCTTGCCGCAGGCCAGTGCGGAAATGGTCTGGTTGACCACCGCCTGAAAGATGGAAGCCGCCAGATCCGCTTTTGTGGCCCCTTCGTTGATCAGGGGCTGGATATCCGTCTTGGCAAACACGCCGCAGCGGGCGGCGATGGGGTAAATGCGGCGGTGATTGGCCGCCTCCCGGTTCAGCCCCTCGGCATCGGTTTGCAGCAGGGCCGCCATCTGATCGATGAAGGAGCCGGTACCGCCGGCGCAGACTCCGTTCATCCGTTCCTCCAGCCCGCCGGTGAAGTAGATGATCTTGGCATCCTCGCCGCCAAGCTCAATGGCCACATCCGTCTGGGGCGCAACGGCTTTCAGCGCCGCCGCCACGGCCACCACCTCCTGCACGAAGCCGATGTCCATGGCCTTGCCCAGATTGATGGCACCGGAGCCGGTGATTTTCACCCGCAGGGCGCACTCACCCAGCTCCTGCCGGGCCTGTTTGAGCAGCTCCGTCAGGGTCTGCTGGGTTTTGGCGTGATGGCGGCTGTAGCGGCCGAAGAGGATATTGTCCTGCTCGTCCAGCACCACCAGCTTCACCGTCGTGGAGCCGATGTCCATGCCCGCCCGGTAAACTCTGACGCTTTGCTCCTGCGGCTGTGCGTCAATAACACTGATTTTTTTATCCATTGAGAATCTCCATAAACTCTTCGCCGGTGATGGTTTCCTTTTCATACAGATAGCGGGCCAGCTGCTGCAGCTTGTCAAAGTTCTGCCGCAGAAGCTGCTGCGCCTTTTCATGCTGCTGGCGCACCAGCTCCACCACCAGCTGATCCACCCGGGCCTGCGTCTGGGCGGAGCAGGCCAAGCTGGTATCGCCGCCCAGATACTGATTGGTCACGGTTTCCAGCGCCACCATGTCAAATTCCTCGCTCATGCCGTAGCGGGTGATCATGGCCCGGGCCAGCCGGGTGGCCTGCTCGATATCATTGGAGGCACCGGTGGAGACACTGCCCAGCGCCACCTCCTCCGCCGCACGGCCGCCGGTATAGGTGGCAATTTTGTTGACGATCTCCTCCCGGGTCATCAGATAGTGGTTGCCCTCTTCCACCTGCATGGTATAGCCAAGGGCACCGGACGTGCGGGGCACAATGGTGATCTTCTGCACCGGGGCACTGTGGGTCTGCAACGCCGCCACCAGTGCGTGGCCAATTTCGTGATACGCCACCGCCATTTTCTCCTGATCGGTCAAAATGGCGTTTTTCTTCTGATATCCGGCAATGACCACCTCAATGGACTCTTCCATATCCGCCTGTGTGGCAAACTTCCGCCCGGCCCGGACGGCACGCAGCGCGGCCTCGTTGACAATGTTGGCCAGTTCCGCGCCGCTGGCACCGGAGGCCATGCGGGCAATGGCGCGGAAATCCACGTCGTCCGCGATTTTCACCTTTCTGGCATGTACCCGCAGGATCTTCTCCCGCCCGTCCAGATCCGGCAGCTCCACCGGCACCCGCCGGTCGAACCGGCCCGGGCGGGTCAGAGCGGGATCCAGCGATTCAGGGCGGTTGGTGGCGGCGAGAATCATGACACCGGAATTGCCCTCGAAGCCGTCCATTTCCGTCAGCAGCTGGTTCAGCGTCTGCTCCCGCTCGTCATTGCCGCCCAGTCCGCCGGTGTTGCGCTTCTGGCCGATGGCATCGATCTCATCGATAAAGACGATGGCCGGGGCTTTTAACAACGCCTGCCGGAACACGTCACGCACCTTGCTTTCGACCATACCCACGTACATCTCCACAAATTCCAAACCGGAAATG
>CAYSJX010000035.1:0-14473 GCA_964431445.1 uncultured Oscillospiraceae bacterium
TGGTCACCATCAATCTGCCCCGGATCGCCTACCTTGCGGCGGATGAGCAGGATTTCTATGCCCGGCTGGACAAGCTGATGGACATTGCCGCCCGCAGCCTGAAAACCAAGCGCACCGTCATCACCCAGCTGATGGAAAACGGCCTCTATCCCTACACAAAGCGCTATCTGGGCACCTTTGCCAACCACTTCTCCACCATCGGCCTGATCGGCATGAACGAGGTGGGCCTCAACGCCAAGTGGCTCCGGGCGGATCTGACGGATCCGAAGGTGCAGCAGTTTGCCCGGGAGGTTCTCGATCACATGCGGGAGCGGCTGTCGGATTATCAGGAGCAGTACGGCGATCTGTACAATCTGGAGGCGACCCCGGCCGAGTCCACCACCTACCGCTTCGCCAAGCACGATAAGGAGCTGTATCCCGACATCATCACCGCCCACGAGGGCGCGACCCCCTATTACACCAATTCCTCCCACCTGCCCGTGGGCTATACGGAGGATATTTTCTCCGCGCTGGAAATTCAGGACGATCTGCAGACCCGCTATACCTCCGGCACCGTATTCCACGGCTTCCTCGGAGAGAAGCTGCCCAACTGGCAGGCGGCGGCGAAGCTGGTGCGCACCATCGCGGAAAATTACAAGCTGCCCTACTATACCCTGTCGCCCACCTACTCCGTCTGTGCGGAGCATGGCTATCTGGAGGGGGAGCAGTTCACCTGTCCCATCTGCGGCCGCAAAGCAGAGGTCTACAGCCGCATCACCGGCTATTACCGGCCTGTGCAGAACTGGAATGACGGTAAGAGTCAGGAATATAAAGACCGCAAGGTCTACCGCCCGGAGCTGTACACCCCCCATTCCACGGTAAATTGCGCTCCCGCGCCCCAGCCCGCCTGCGAACCGGCCCCTGCGCCGGTGGGGCCGAGCCCGGCCCCGACCGGGGAACTGATTCTCTTCTCCCGGGTCACCTGTCCCAATTGCCGGGTGGCGGAGGGGCTGCTGAACAAGGCCGGTGTTCCCTTCCGGAAACTGATCGCAGATGAAAATCTGGAGCTGTGCCGCCAGCTGGGCGTGAAAGGCGCACCCACGCTGATCGTCCAAAACGGCGAAACCACCCAGAGCTACTACAGCGTACCCGAAATCAAAAAATTCCTGTCCACCCTCTGATATTGCCATGGCAAAAAGGCTCTCCCACCCCGGGAGAGCCTTTTGTATATGAATTTCTATCCCCTACGGTACAACGTCGAACACCGTGCAGGCGGGCCGATGTGCCTCAATCGGCCCCTACGGAGGGGTGTAAAAAAGAAGTGTCATTGCGAACCAGTGCGCAGACTGGTGTGGCAATCCCCCCGTCCTTCCGGGTTGCCGGAAAAGCAGGGGGATTGTACGTCTATCCGGGGGATTGTCACGCCGGTGACAGCGTGATTGCTAAGATTGCCACGGCTTGCGCCGTGGCAATCATGGATATCTTACAATTCAACATTCTCCCCGGGGGCGGTCTGGGAGGCGGGGGGGTCCTGTGCAGCGTTGACGAACTTCATCAGTTCCTCGCCGGTGATGGTTTCCCGGCTCAGCAGGTAATCGGAGATTTCGTCCAGCAGCTGCCGGTTTTCCCGCAGCAGGTTCTGGGCGGCGTTATAGCTTTCCTCCAGCAGCTTCTGCACGGCGGTGTCCACCCGGGCGGAGGTCTGCTCGGAGCAGTCCATGTGGGCCGCGCCGTCCAGATACTGGCTCTGCACCACCGCCGGGGCCATCAGCCCCAGCTCCTCGCTCATGCCGTACAGTGCCACCATATGCCGGGCCAGCGAGGTGGCCTTCTGCAAATCGTTGGCCGCGCCGGTGGTCATGGTGCCGAACACCACATGCTCCGCTGCCCGGCCGCCCAGCAGCGAATGCAGCTCGCTGAGCAGCTCCTCCCGGGAGGAGAGGAACTTTTCCTCCTCCGGCACATACATGGTATAGCCCAGCGCACCGGAGGTGTGGGGCACAATGGTGATTTTGGAGACGGGCTCCGTCTTCTTTTCCAGCGCGGAAACCAGCGCGTGGCCCACCTCGTGATAGGCGACCAGCCGCTTTTCCGTGTCGGTCAGGACGGTGTTTTTCTTTTCCGTACCGGCAATGACCGTCTCAAAGGAGGTCAGCAGATCCTCCTGATTGACGGCCTTGCGGCCAAAGCGGACGGCACGCAGGGCGGCCTCGTTGACCAGATTGGCCAGATCCGCGCCCACGCAGCCGGCCGTAGCCTGGGCCAGCTTCTTCAGATCCACATCCTCCGCCAGACGGATCTTGCGGGTGTGAACCTTCAGGGTGTCCAGTCTGCCCTGCAGGTTGGGCCGATCCACAACGATGCGCCGGTCAAAGCGGCCGGGGCGCAGCAGAGCCTTGTCCAGAATTTCCGGCCGGTTGGTAGCGGCCAGACAGACGATGCCCTTGTTGGAGTCAAAGCCGTCGATCTCCCCGAGCAGCTGGTTCAGTGTCTGGTCGTTGTAGCCCAGCCGCCCATCCCGGGAGTGACCCACGGCATCGATCTCATCGATGAAGACGATGCACGGGGCGACCTTCGCGGCCTGCTGGAAGAGGTTTCGCACCCGGCTGGCGCCGACACCCACAAACATTTCCTCAAAATCGGAGCCGGAAATGGAGAAGAAGGGCACGTTGGCCTCTCCCGCCACAGCCTTGGCCAGCAGGGTCTTGCCGGTGCCGGGGGAGCCGACCAGCAGCGCACCCTTGGGCAGCTTGGCACCGATTTCCGTATATTTCTGGGGATTGTGGAGGAAGTCGATGATCTCCTGCAGGCTTTCCTTGGCCTCGTCCTGTCCGGCGACATCCTGGAAGGTCACGCCGGTCTGCTTTTCCATGTAGACCTTGGCGCTGGACTTGCCCATGCTGCCCATGCCGCCATCGGAACTCATGCGCCGGGTGATCAGGTTCATCACAAGGAACAGTCCGCCGATCATCACGGCATAGGACAGGATCATCATGATCAGGGAGTTGTCCTCCACGATTCTCTCGCTGCCCACCACGCCCATTTCGTGCAGCTGCTCCAGAAGGGCCATGTGATCCCCGGCGGGCAGGCCGGTGTAGCACGCCTGCTGCTCTCTGGCCGGCTTGGCCGCCTCGGTTTTGGTCATGTAAACGATGCGATCTGTGCGCAGCTGTACCTCGGCCAGATTGTCATTTTCCATAGCCTCCAGAAAATCGGAAAAGGTTGTCTCCCGATACTGGCTTTTTGTCACGGAGTCATAAACCCAGGAGAAAATCAGCACCAGCGCCAGCGTGACCACCAGCGCAATCAGCCTCTGATTGCGCGGCCGCCGGTCATCGCCCTTGCGGTTCGGATTGTTATCCCGGGAATCTCTTCGATTCGGTTCCATAAGGTGTCCATCCTTCTTTGCATTTCATTCTGATGCACATCATATCATACTTTTCCGCAATGGGCAATCGCACATGCGGAGAAAACGCGTAAATTTTCTGTTAATTTCCGGCAATTTCTTCCATTGCACAGCAGATTTCCAACCATCCAACACCCGAAGGACGGGGCAACAGAGATAATAGAGAAGAGGGGAGTGGTGCTTTGCTTCGCAAAGCGATTGAAAACAGTGGCAGTGGGGCGGGGCGTACCTCTATCCGGGGGATTTCCAAACCAGACCCTGCTGTCATTGCATAGAGGCCGGAGACCGACGTGGCAATCGAAAGTCTTGCTGTCATTGCGAGCCAGTGACCGATGTCACTGGTGCGCAATGACATGGCTATTGGCTGCACCAGTGCGCGCGGGTTTGCGATTGGCTCTCTTTTATCCGGTTTTATGTGGCTTGACAAATGGTGGGGGGAGTGGTATTATAAAGTTAACCTAGATGAACTATTTTCGGGAGGGGGGCTTTTGTGGATCGATATCTGCGCGCGAATGCGGCGTTTTCCAAATTCAGCCGGAATTATATGGAGCTGAAGAAAAGCCTTCCCATCCGGCCCAGCGAAATGGCGGTGCTGAACATCCTCTCGGCCTTCCCCGGCCCCCACACCTGCGCCATGCTGGCCCGGCGGCTGGGGGTGTCCCGGCCCATGGTCACGGCGCTGCTGGCCTCGCTGGAAAAAGAGGGCTACATCACAAAAGACACCGCCCCGGATGACCGCCGGGCCTGCGATGTGCGCCTGACGGCCAAGGCACATGAGCTGGTGCAGGCGGCGCAGGCGGAGACGAACCGGCATCTCAACGCCCTCATCGATGCCATGGGGCCGGCGGATTTTGACATGCTGGTCAGCCTGACCCAGCGCGCGGTGCAGGTTCTGGAAGCAGAAAGGAGCGAGCGATCTTGACAAAAGAGCTGTTGTACGAATTCATTTCCCGGCAGAAAACCTCCATCTTCTCCTCCGTGGGCGAGGACGGCTACCCGGCCACCCGGGCGCTGATCCAGCCGGTGTGCATCGAGGAAAATGTGATCTGGTTCGCCACCTACACCTCCTCCCGGAAGGTGCGCCACTACCGGTGTAACCCCAAAGCCTGCGTCTATTTTTACGAAAAGGGCCGGCGTTTTCAGGGGGCGGAGCTGAAGGGCACCATGGAGGTCTGCACAGATCCTGCCACGAAAGCTCGATTCTGGAAGCCCTTTTTCACCCGGTTTTACCGGCAGGGGGTCACCGACCCCGACTATTGCATTCTGAAATTCACCGGTCAGCAGGCGCAATGGTTTGCAGACCAGCGGACGCAAACCATCGAACTGTAAGGAGGAACAAATAATGGATCTCAACGATAAAATCTGGAACCCGTGGCACGGCTGCCACAAATGCAGCGAGGGCTGCAAAAACTGCTACGCCTATTTTCTGGACAAGCGCTACGGCCGGGACACCAACGAGGTGCTGAAAAACAAATCCGATTTCACCCTGCCCATCAAAAAAGACCGCAGCGGCAACTATAAGCTGCCCGCCGGCTCCTTCGTCCGGGTGTGCATGGCCAGCGATTTCTTTCTGGAAGAGGCTGACGCCTGGCGGGATGAAGCGTGGGACATGATCCGCCGCCGTCCGGATGTGACCTTTTCCCTGCTGACCAAGCGGGCGGAGCGGATCCGCCAGTGCCTGCCCGCGGACTGGGGCGACGGCTGGGACAATGTGTCCTTCTCCGTCTCCTGCGAAAATCAGCACCGGCTGGAGCAGCGCATCCCCTACCTGCTGGAGCTGCCCGCCAAGCACCGCTGGGTGAGCCTCAAGCCATTCATCGGGGAAATCGACATTGGAGATTTCCTGGCCACCGGCAAGATCGAAACGGTGCTGGCCGGGGGCGAAAACTACCTCGGCTCCCGCCCGCTCCACTATGAATGGGTGAAAAAGGTATATGATGCCTGCGTGGAAAACAATGTGCAGCTGATCTTCGGCCAGACCGGCAATGTGTTTATTATGGACGGCAAGGAATATAAGATCCGCAACCGCACGGAGCAGATGGTGCAGGCCCTGCGCAGCGGCCTGAACTACCCGCCCAAGGATATCGAGGCGGAGGTCGCCGCCATCTATGCCCGGAAGGCCGCCATGAAGCAGGCCATGGAAGCCCGGCGCAAGCCCCGGGAAGAGGACAAATTCCACTGCTGAGAATACTGTAACACCACAAATAAAGGGGGAACAACCATGTATTGTCCATCGGAAAACCGCTATGACACCATGCCCTACAACCGGGTCGGCAACAGTGGGCTGAAACTGCCTGCCGTCAGCCTCGGCCTGTGGCACAATTTTGGCGACACCGGCAGCTTCGGCAATATGCGCGAAATGTGCCTGACCGCCTTTGACCACGGCATCACCCACTTTGACCTTGCCAATAACTACGGCCCCCCGGAGGGCGCGGCGGAGCGCAATTTCGGCCGCATTCTCAAAGAGGATCTGGGGGCTCACCGGGATGAACTGATTATCTCCACCAAATCCGGCTACTGGATGTGGCCCGGCCCCTATGGCGAGTGGGGCAGCCGCAAGCAGCTGCTGAGCAGTCTGGATCAGAGCCTGAAGCGCATGGGGCTGGATTATGTGGATATTTTCTACCACCACCGGCCGGATCCGGACACCCCGCTGGAAGAGACCATGGGGGCACTGGCCACCGCCGTGCAGTCCGGCAAGGCGCTGTATGTGGGCCTTTCCAACTATGACGGCCCCCGGCTGGCGCAGGCTGCGGACATTCTGGAGCAGCTGCGGGTGCCCTTCATTATCAATCAGAACCGCTATTCCATTTTTGACCGTACCATTGAGCGCAACGGTCTGAAGCAGACCGCTGCGGAGCTGGGCAAGGGCATCATCGCCTTCTCACCCCTGTCCCAGGGTCTGCTGACGGATCGGTATCTGCGGGGTGTCCCCGCCGACAGCCGCATCCGGACGGACGGCCGCTTTTTGCAGGAGACGGAGCTGACGCAGCAGCGCCTGACGCAGATCCGTGAACTCAATGAGCTGGCCGCCCAGCGCTCCCAGACGCTGGCCCAGATGGCCCTGAGCTGGATCCTGCGCGATGGCATCGTCACCAGCGTGCTGGCCGGCGCCTCCCGCCCGGAGCAGGTGCTGAGCAACATCCGCGCCGCCGAAAACACCCGCTTCACCCCCGATGAGCTGGCCCTGATCGACCAGATCAGCCTCTGATCGCCCCCAAAACAAAACCACACCCCCCTGCCCGCAGATTCCAAACCACAATCTGCCGGCAGAGGGGTGTATTTTATGCCGTGCATTTGTCCGGCACGGGTTTTACAGGGCGATGTGTTTTAATGTAAGGCGGACTCTGTCGCTGATTTTCACTGTTCCTATGTCAAAAATAGTGGTATGCAAAGTGTCGTGGATCGGCTGCATCCAACTGTCCGGAATGGATGCTATGCCATTTGCCATTCCCAGAACCGAGCCAACGGTGGCCGCATTACAGTCGGTATCAAAGCCGGTTTCCACTGCCATGCATATGGATTTCGCATAATTACCTTGTCCATACAGCAGAGAAGCCGCCACGATCATCGCATTGGGAATGGAGTGGCACCAGTCATGGCTGTTATACTCGTCGTATTTTTTATGAATGGTGCGGAAGCACTGCTCTTTTGACAGGCCATTGTCAAATCCATCCACAACCGACATGATCTGCTCATATAGTCTGGACGTATACGGGATTTCCGCCAAAGCTCCCAGAATAATGTCCCGGATGTTGCTGGTTTCCGCAGCGATGGCCAGCATGGCCGCTACGAACATTTCACCGTATATTCCGTTTTTAACGTGAGAGATGGAGGCATCGCGCCAGGCCATTTCAGCCGCTAGCGCCGGTCTGGCCGGATTGATATATCCAAAATAATCCGCGCGTATCTGTGCGCCAATCCATTCCCGGTATGGATTTTGATACAACGCAGACTCAGGAGGCTCAAAACCTTTTACAAAATTGCAAAAAGCGACTCTTTCTGCGGTACAATATGCATCTTTCGGCTGGTAACCCAGCCAGGCACGCGAAACATCGAAAGGTGTAAAATTTTTTCCATAGTTCTCGATGATCTGCTGATAAAGAACGGTATAGTTGGTGTCATCGTCCACCGGTGCCCCCGCTATCGTATCGGCATACTCCCGGCTTGCAAACGAAAATTTGTATTTTTCGATTATGTCATCACGCAGATCACTGCGCAAGATGTATCTGTGCAGTGGATAATTCTTCGTTTCCTTCAAAAACGGCAATAGCTCATCGGTGCAGATTCCTTCCACGGTTTTGCCAAGCAGGCAGCCGCATATCCTGCCAATCCACGCACCATGAATTTTACTTTCCAGATCTGTCAGGGCGTGCTTTTCATAAGCATAGGGCTTGCGCAACGCCTGAATTTCTTCCAGCGTTGAAGGCTCCAGATAGGGGTAGTTCTCTTTCATCGCTGCAGTTGATACGATCTCAAACAGAATATCCCCAAATCGTTTTTTGATTTCTCCCTTTGGAAGTATGGATACTGCTGAGAACAGCTCACTGTACGCTTCGATATCCAGCCCCTCTTCTGTCGATTGCTGGTATTCCGTTCCCAAATTGGAAGAGTAAAATTCCCAATCATGCATATTGCTGTATTGCGGTTTGATTTTGCAGGTGTTTTTCATCTCCTCAGTAATGCGATTATCATTCCCCAGTACCAGCGCATCAAGTGAAACACCAAAATGCTTTGCGATTTTTATGAGCTTACTCAATTCAGGAACGGAATCGTTGCTTTCCCATTTCTGCACAACTTGCTGCGAAACGGCAAACAGGGACGCAAACTGCTCCTGCGAGAGATTTGCTGTGGTTCTTAGCCTGTGAATGCTTTTTCCGATGTTCATTGCGCACGCCTCCTTTGGTAACATTGTACCGAATCAAAAAGGAAACCGCAACAAACCTCAGTTAGTATTTTTTACTAGCTGTGGTTGTGGGATGTTGCATTCATGACATCAGGAAGCGGATCATGGCAATGGGCACAGCGGTAAAAGGTTCTTTTTGGGGATTGACATTGGTTTATGTGCGATGTATAATAAAACCATCGTTGCAGAACGGACGTTGTAGGATGCTTGTTGTAAGAAAAGGGGCTGGGTCTGGCCTGCGGATTTGGGTTGCACGCCTGCATCGGATCATCACATTCAGCTGATGGTATGTTCCCAACAACAATGAAGTGTTGAAATGGAGGAGAATACAAAAATGAAACATACATGGCGTAAGCTGCTGATGATCGCGTCTGCCGCCCTTGGGCTGGCCGGGCTGATTTTCCTGTGCCTTGCCATATTTGGCTACGAAAAGGCCTGGACGCTGCCGGCGGCGTTGGGCTGCAACACGCTGGCGTTGCTGTATCAGACCATTTTCGGCTTGCGGAGCAAATGAGATGCAGAACAGCACTTTGGTTTTATACATACACGGCCGGGGCGGCACGGCGGAGGAAGCCGCGCATTATAAGCCTCTTTTCCCCCATTGCGATGTAATGGGCCTTGACTACGGTGCAGAAACACCGTGGGACGCAAAAACGGAATTTCCAATCGCCTTTGAAACACTTACGACAGAATACAGCCGTGTGATTTTGATTGCCAACAGTATCGGAGCCTTTTTCTCCATGTGTGCCTTGCCGCAGGAGAGAATTGAAAAAGCGTATTTCATTTCCCCAATTGTGGACATGGAAAAGCTGATCGGCAATATGATGCTGTGGGCAAATGTAAGCGAGGACGAACTGCGGGAAAAGGGCACGATTGAAACCGCCTTTGGCGAAACACTGTCGTGGGAATATCTTTGTTGGGTGCGCAGTCATCCCGTCTGCTGGACTGTGCCCACAGAAATTCTCTATGGCCGGCAGGATAATTTGACCGATCTAGAAACAATCACTGCTTTTGCAAACAGCCACAATGCAAGCCTGACTGTGATGGAAGCCGGCGAGCACTGGTTCCACACTGCGGAGCAGATGGCATTTTTAGAGGCGTGGTTGATGCGCTATGAAATCCAGAAATTATAAAGAATCATATGGAGGAAAAAACATGGAACAATTTGCATATATCACCCTGAAACAGCGGCCGGAATTGAAGGAACAGGCCGCCCAATGGTTTCATCAGAAATGGGGCATCCCCCAGGAAGCCTATCTGGAATGTATGGACGATTATCTCAGCGGTAAAACCGATTACGGCTGGTATCTCTGTCTGGACGGAGATAAAATTGTCGGCGGCATGGGCGTGATCGAGAACGACTTTCATAACCGGAAAGACCTGGCGCCGAACGTCTGCGCCGTTTATACCGAGCAGGATTATCGCTGCAAGGGTATTGCGGGGCGGCTGCTGGATATGACCGTTGAGGATTTGCGCAGCAACGGGATTTCCCCGGCCTACCTGCTGACAGACCATACCGGATTCTATGAACGCTACGGTTGGGAATTCCTGTGCCCGGTGCTGGGGGACGGCGAAGACGAGCCGTCCAGAATGTATATTCACAGATAATGCAGAACAGGTCACAGGCCGTCCCGGCAAAAAGGTCAGGAAAACCTTTCTGATCAGCGCTAAAATCGTGCGAAGGCGCGCGGCGTGAAGGAGAAATCTATGGAAACGATTATTACAGCGGAAAATTTATCCAAAATCTACCCCGGCGGGACGAAAGCGGTCAATCGCATCAGCTTTTCCCTGCAACGGGGAGACATTTTCGGCTTCCTCGGCCCCAACGGCGCGGGCAAGACCACCACAGTCAAGCTGCTGTGCGGTATGCTGACGCCGACGGAGGGTAAAAGCCTTGTGCTGGGCCTCGACCCCGCGCGGGAGCCCGAGGCGCTGCACCGGAAGGTGGGCGTTGTCACGGAGCATGCGCGGATGTATGACCATTTATCCGGCATGGAAAACCTGATTTTTTACGGGGCCCTGTTCGGCATGAACAAGCCGGACAGTGAAGCCCGGGCCAAAAGGCTTCTGGAACGGCTGGATCTGTCCGATGCACAAAGCCGGAAGCTTTCTGCCTATTCCACGGGCATGCGCCAGCGGCTCTCACTGGCCAGAGCCCTGCTGCACAGCCCGGAGATCCTGTTTCTGGACGAACCGACCTCCGGACTGGATCCGGAAAGTGCCCAGAATGTGAACACTCTGCTGGGGGAGCTGGCCGCCGCGGGAACCACGGTTTTTCTGTGTACCCATCAGCTTCGCTATGCCGAGGAGATCTGCACCGGCTACGGCCTCATGGACAGGGGCAGCCTGTTCGCCACTGGAACCCTGCCGGAGCTTCGCGCGTCGCTTTCCGGCCAGATCACGGTTCAGATCAAAGCCGATGCCATGCCCCGGGACATGGCGTGCAAAGCCCTCGGCGGCAGTCTCTATGAGATCCCCGTTGCAAGTGAAGCGGAAATTCCCCGTGTGGTCCGGGATATTGTCCATGCCGGCGGCAGCATTTATCAGGTGGCAGCCCGGCAGCCATCGTTGGAGACAATTTATTTCTCCCTCATTGAAGAAAACCACGAAAAGGAGGACGCAGCCCTATGACACACCCACAGCTTGCCCTCATCCGCAAGGATGTGCGTGGCTTTCTTTGCAACCGGCGGACGCTGTCTGTCATACTCCTTGTGCCGCTGATGCTGACCGTTGTGCTGCCCTCCGTTTTTATCATTGGGGGCGTGCTGCACCCGGAGTCCCTTGCCGATTTTCAGGTACTGCTGGCCCTGCTGCCATCCACCGGCGGCGCGGACGAGCAGCAGCTGATTCTGGGGCTGATCCTCAATAAACTCATGCCCATCTTTTTCCTGATGATTCCTATTATGGTATCGTCAGTCATGGCGGCCAGCTCCTTTGTGGGGGAAAAGGAAAAGCATACGCTGGAAACCCTGCTGTATTCGCCCCTGACCCTGAAACAGCTGTTTCACGCGAAAATCCTGTCCGGCCTTGTGGTCGGCATTGGGGTCTCTTACTTTGCCTTTGCGGTCATGCTGCTGGTGGTGGAGGCGGAGCTGCTGGCCCTGACCGGCACCATGCTCCTGCCGGATGCCGGCTGGCTGGTGGTGCTGCTGCTGATCGCACCGGCCCTTTCTCTGGCCGCCATTGCCATCACCGTCCGCAGCTCCGCCCGGGCCCAGAGCTCGGAGGAGTCGCAGCAGCGCGCGGTGTTGCTGATCTTCCCCCTGCTGGCCCTGATCATCGGGCAGTTTGGCGGCATGCTGCTGATCGATACATGGCTGCTTCTGGGCCTTGGCGCGATTCTTGTGGCGCTGGATGTGCTGCTGATGCGCGGCGCGGCAGCGAAATTTACCTATGAAACACTGCTCAAATAAAGGAAAAGTCCATAAACAACCGGCAGGGGCCAGTGCGTTGGCCTCTGCCGGGATTTTTGGGGGAACCTCTGATTCAATCGGCAAGAGACGATGGCGAAGGATTTTTGTACAGACGAAAGTTTTGAAAACGGAGGAATACTGTATGTATTTCCCGCTTTCAAAACTGCACGGATGGACAAAAAGACCCGCCACTCGGCCGCAGGCGATTGATTCAGAGGTTCCTTTGGTTACAGCACATAACCGCCATTGACGGGGAGGATCCACATTGGCGCACATATCCGTGGGTGATCATCCCCGGATAGACGTACAATTCCCCTTTTCCGGGAGGTGGTGGGGTTTCTTTGTTTTTTGTTGTCGCAAAAGGCATTGTGCATATGGAAAAAACCTGCTATAATGCTGGAAAGGGAAATTTGCGGAGGGATGTTTGCGATATGACGAGAATTTTGTTTATCTGCCACGGCAATATTTGCCGCAGTCCTATGGCAGAGGCGATTTTGCGGGAGATGGTGAAGCGGGCCGGGCGGGAGGCGGCGTTTGAGATCGCATCGGCCGCCGTCAGCCGGGAGGAGCTGGGAAACGCCATCTATCCTCCGGCCCGGCGGGAGCTGGAGCGGCACGGCATCCCCGTCCCCAACCATGCGGCCCATCAGGTGACGGAGCGGGAGCTGGCGCGCTATGACCGGGTATACTACATGGACGGCTCCAACGCCCGGGCGCTGCGGCGCATGTTCGGCCCCGGAGCGGACAAATGCAGGCCGCTGCTGGCGCGTGACGTAGCCGACCCGTGGTACACCGGGGATTTCGGCCGGACATGGGCAGACCTTGTGGAGGGCTGCGAAAAAATTCTGGAGGAATTAGGATGAATCAGGCACTTTTGGAGGCGCAGCTGGCACAGCTGCCGCTGTATCACTACGCATGGCTCGACCCCCGGGAGCTGGAATTTACCGACCGGGTGCGCTGGGTGTGTGAGAAGGAATGCACCATGTACGGAAAAAGCTGGGCGTGCCCTCCCGGGGTGGGCCCGGTGGAAGCATGCCGAAAAAAATGTCAGAGCTACGCCAATTGCCTGCTGATCGCCACCACCACGGAGGTGGCCGACATTGCAGATCTTGCCGAAACACTGGCCACCCGCCCGGCCCACGAGGCCATCACCGATCAGGTGGGGCAGCTGCTGCGGCAGCAGGGGGTGGCGCCCTACATTCTCTCCACGGAAGCCTGCGCCATCTGCCCACGCTGTGCCATTCTCGATGGGCAAAGCTGCCGTTTTCCGGAGAAAATGCACCCCTGCGTGGAAAGTCAGGGCATCAACATCGTGCCTGCACTGGAGCGGGAGGGGCTGCAATTCCAGTACGGGCAGAACGTGGTCACCTGGGTGAGCCTGCTGCTGTATTAAGGAGAAGGACATGCTGGAAAAAAACAAAATCTACGAGGCCGTCATTACGGACTACACCACCGAAGGACAGGGCATCGCCCACATTGACGGCTGCACCGTGTTCATCCCCTGCGCCATTGCGGGGGAGCGGATGCGGGTGCGCATCGACAAGGCGGCGAAAACATGGGCCTCGGGCACCATCGTGGAAATCATGGAGGTTTCGCCCCACCGAGTGAACCGGGAATGCCCCGTGGGCAAAAAATGCGGCGGGTGCGATTTCTGGCACATGGACTATGCCGAGGAGACCCGGCTGAAAGCGGAGCGGGTGCGCACCTGCCTCACCCGCATCGGCGGGGAGGCGCTGGAACATGTCCCCATCCTCGCCGCTCCCACCTGCCACGGCTACCGCAACAAGGCCCAGTACCCTGTGGCCTTCCGAAAGAAGGCTTACGCCGGATTTTTCCGGGCAGGCTCCCATGAGGTCATCGAAAACGGCCGCTGCCGCATTCTGCCGGAGGAAAGTGACCGGATCAAGGACATTGTCGTTGATTATGTCAACCAATATCACATCAGCGTCTATGATGAAAAGGCCCATCGGGGGCTTCTGCGGCACATTTACGTCCGCCGGGGCGCCGTTTCGGGGCAAATTCTTGTGTGCCTTGCGGTGAACGGCCGTGACCTGCCCCATGCCGAGGCGCTGATCACGGCACTTCGGGCGGTGCCGGGTTTTACCACACTGGTGCTGAGCGTCAACACAAAAAAAGGCAACACGGTGCTGGGGGACGAGTTTATCACCCTCTTTGGCCCCGGATATATCGAGGATACCCTGTGCGGCCTGACATTCCGGCTGTCTCCCCGGTCGTTCTATCAGGTCAACCACCATCAGGCCCAGCGGCTGTATGAGGCCGCCATCGAGCGGGCCGCCATTACAAAAAAGGACACGGTGCTGGATCTTTACTGCGGCGTGGGCACCATCACGCTGGCCATGGCGAAATATGCCGGGAAGGTCATCGGCGTGGAGGTGGTGGCGCAGGCCGTGGAGGATGCGAAGGACAATGCCCGGCGCAACGGCATCGAAAACGCGGAGTTTTTCTGCGGCGATGCGGGGCAGGCCGCTCTTGCGCTGGAAAAGCAGGGCGTGCAGGCGGACGTTGTGGTGGTAGACCCGCCACGCAAGGGCCTGAACGAGGATACCATCGAAGCTCTGAGCCGGTTCGCCCCCCGGCGGATCGTCTATGTATCCTGCGACCCCGCCACCCTGGCCCGGGACGTGAAGCTGCTCAAAGCCCGGGGCTACACCCTGCGCGACACCCTCGCCGCCGACCTGTTCCCAAGATGCAGCCATGTGGAGACGGTAGTACTGCTTTCCCACAAAAAGCCAGACGGACATATCAACG
>CAYSJX010000036.1:0-14058 GCA_964431445.1 uncultured Oscillospiraceae bacterium
ACCTTGATGAGGCCCACCTTCTCGCCGTGGGCGTTCAGATAGTCGATGACCTCCTCGGCCACGTCGCAGATGGAGCCCATGGCGATGATGACGCGGTCAGCGTCGGGAGCGCCATAGTAGTTGAAGAGCTGATAGTTGGTGCCCAGCTTCTCGTTGACCTTGCCCATGTACTTCTCGACAATGGCGGGCAGGGCATTGTAATACTTGTTGCAGGCCTCACGATGCTGGAAGAAGATGTCGTCGTTCTCGTGGGAGCCACGCATGGCGGGACGCTCGGGGTTCAGGGAGTGCTTGCGGAAAGCCTCAACGGCATCCATGTTCACCATGTCCTTCAGGTCCTCGTAGTCCCAAATGGCGATCTTCTGGATCTCGTGGGAGGTACGGAAACCGTCGAAGAAGTTGATGAAGGGAACCCGGCCCTCGATGGCGGCCAGGTGGGCAACGGCACCCAGGTCCATGACCTCCTGCACGTTGGTCTCGGCCAGCATGGCGAAGCCGGTCTGACGGCAGGCGTAGACGTCGGAGTGGTCACCGAAGATGTTCAGGGACTGAGCGGCCACGGTACGGGCAGAGACGTGGAACACGCAGGGCAGCAGCTCGCCGGCGATCTTGTACATGTTGGGGATCATCAGCAGCAGGCCCTGAGAGGCGGTGTAGGTGGTGGTCAGGGCACCGGCGGCCAGAGAGCCGTGAACGGTACCGGCGGCACCGGCCTCGGACTGCATCTCCACGACCTTGACGGTGTCACCGAAGATGTTCTTCCGACCGGCAGCAGACCACTGGTCAACATTGTCCGCCATGGGGCTGGAGGGGGTGATGGGATAGATGCCAGCAACCTCGGTAAAGGCGTAGCTGACGTGGGCGGCAGCGGTATTGCCGTCCATGGTTTTGAATTTTCTAGCCAAAATGAAGTACCTCCTAAAGTAATTCAGTTTTTGTCGGGTACATCATAGCACGAAATCCCGGTTTTGTAAAGTCATAAACGCCCCAAGATTGGGAAAAACCGTGGAAAATGCCGGAAGAAAAAGGCTGGCGAAAGCTGCGTCTACCTGCTTGGCCGTCAATCCACGGATGAAATGTGGTACGGATGCGGCCTTTCTGGGTATCCTGATCCGAACCGGCAAATAATTGTGCCAATTTTCATGGCGGAATACTTGTGTTTTCACTCGAAATCGAGTATCATAGATGCAAACCATGAGAAAAGAGGCTGGGTTATGATTTGCAGCATCCAGACACTGGGAATCACCGGCATTACCGGCAGCCGTGTATCGGCTGAATGCTATATTTCCAACGGCCTGCCCGGGTTCGACATTGTCGGCCTGCCGGACGCTATGGTCAAGGAGGCCCGGGAACGGGTTCGGGCGGCCGCGAAAAATTCCGGGCTTACCTTTCCCAGCAGCCGCATCACCGTCAATCTGGCTCCGGCCAATCTGAAAAAAGCGGGAACGCACTACGATCTGCCCATTCTGCTGAGTATCCTGTGCGCGGCGGGAAGCGTGCGCAAGCCCCGCCATGACAGTGCTTTTCTGGGTGAAGTTGGGCTCGACGGCACGGTGCGCCCCGTATCCGGTGTGCTGCCCATGGCGCTGGCCGCCCGGCAGGCCGGCATTGAAGTACTGTTCGTCCCGGCGGAAAACGCGCCGGAGGCCACCCTCGCCCGTGGCCCCATGATCATCCCCATTCAGAATATCCGCCAGCTGGCCGCCGGGCTCAACGGCGAAACAGAGCTGCCCGCCCAGCCGGAGTGGGTTCCCAGTCCCGCGCAGCAGGCCGGGCTGGATTTCAAGGATGTGCTGGGGCAGGAAAATGTGAAACGGGCGCTGGAGGTTGCGGCTGCCGGAAGCCACAATGTGCTGCTGATCGGCCCGCCCGGTTCGGGCAAGAGTATGCTCAGTAAGCGGCTTCCATCCATTTTGCCGGATATGACATGGGAAGAATCTCTGGAAATCACCCAGATCCACTCTGTGATGGGCCTTCTGACCGCCCGGGAACCGCTGGTGACCCGCAGGCCCTTCCGCAGCCCGCACCACACCATCTCCAATGCGGGGTTGGTGGGCGGCGGCTCCAATCCCAAGCCCGGCGAAATCTCCATGAGCCACAAGGGCGTGCTGTTTCTCGATGAGCTGCCGGAATTTCGCAAGGACACGCTGGATCTGATGCGCCAGCCGCTGGAGGACGGCACCGTGACCATTTCCCGGGTATCCGGTGCGGTGACCTATCCGGCGGAATTTATGATGGTTTGCGCCATGAACCCCTGCAAATGCGGCTGGTACGGCGATCCCTCCGGCCGCTGCACCTGCACGGAGCGCTCGGTGCATGAATACCGCAGCCGCATCTCCGGCCCCCTGCTGGATCGGATCGACATTGTGGTGGAGGTACCCGCGGTACATTTTGAAGAGCTGCGCACACGGGCCGAGGCAGAGCCCTCCGCCGCCATCAAGCAGCGGGTGGATGCCGCCCGGCAAATCCAGAACCGCCGCTTCGCCGCATGCGCCGGAAAGTGCAATGCCCGCATGGGCCCGGACGAAATGCGCCGCTTCTGTACGCTGGACGAACCGGCCGCCGCGCTGATGAAGCAGGCCTTTGACACCATGGGCCTGACCGCCCGCAGCTATGACCGGATCGTTCGTGTGGCACGCACCGTTGCGGATCTGGACGGAAGTGAGGCAATCGAGCCCCGGCACATTGCCGAGGCCATCCAGTACCGGGCCGTCAATCTTGGAAATCGATAAAAATTGCCAACGGCAATTCCATTGGAAAGGAAAGCAATATGAAGGAAATTTTTCTGCTGAAGCTGGGTGAAATTGTGCTCAAGGGAGCCAACAAGCGCCAGTTTGAGAACCGGCTGCGGGCCAATGTGCGCCGCCGGATGAAGCAATTCGGTGAATTCGATGTGTATCTGATGCAATCGACCATCTATGTCGAGCCCATGGACGAGAGCTGTGATGTGGACGGTGCGTGGGAAGCCTGCCGGAGCATTTTCGGGCTGGTATCTCTGTGCCGCTGCCGTCCCTGTGAAAAGGATCTCGATGCCATTTTTCAGGCCATCGAAGCATATCTGGGAGATGATCTGGACTGCGCAAAAAGCTTCAAGGTGGAATCGAAGCGTTCCGACAAGCGCTTCCCCCTGAACTCCATCGCCATTTCGCAGGAGATCGGCGGCCGTCTGGCCGAGGCGCACCCCCATGTGAAGGTGGATGTGCATCATCCGGACTACACTGTTTTTGTGGAAATCCGGGATCTGGCCGCCTATGTCCACGGCCCGGCGGAGCCCGGTGCAGGAGGACTGCCCACCGGCGTTGGCGGGCGGGCCATGTGTCTGCTCTCCGGCGGTATCGACTCCCCTGTTGCCGCTTATATGATCGCCAAGCGGGGTGTGGAAATTGAAGCGGTGCATTTCTTCTCCTACCCCTACACCTCCCAGCTGGCGAAGGACAAGGTTCTGGAGCTGGCACGGCTTGTCACCCGCTACTGCGGGCGGATGACGGTGAATGTGGTGCCCTTCACGGAAATTCAGGAGGCTATCCGGGACAACTGCCCGGAGGAGTATTTCACTCTGATCATGCGCCGGTTCATGATGGAGATCTCCCAGCGCATTGCACGGGAGCATGGCTGCGGGGCGCTGATCACCGGTGAAAATCTGGGGCAGGTGGCATCGCAGACCATGGAAGCCATGACCGTCACCGGTGCGGTGGTGGAGCTGCCGATTTTCATGCCCCTGATCGGCATGGACAAAGAGGAGATCGTCACCATCGCCCGCCGCATCGGCACACTGGATACCTCTATTTTGCCCTATGAGGACTGCTGCACCGTGTTCACCCCCAAGCACCCGAAAACGAAACCCACTCTCCCCCAGCTGGTGCAGGCGGAGCGGAAGCTTGACCGGGAGGCCCTGATGGAGCGGGCGCTGGCCGGAGTTGAAAAACTGGTGGTGAAATATGATGATGAAGCTCTGCTGTGACACACTGGCCGCGCTTGCAGGCAAGACCCTCGCCACGGCGGAAAGCTGCACCGGCGGACTGCTGGGCGCTTCCCTGACGGCTGTACCCGGTGCGTCCCGGGTGTACAAAGGTGGCATCATCAGCTACTTGAGCCAGATCAAGGCAAAGCTTCTGGATGTCAGCGAGGATGATCTGCAAAATCTGGGCCCCGTCTCCGTAGAAGTGGCCCGGCAAATGGCCGCAGGGGCCCGGAACGCGTTGGAAAGCGACTATGCCCTGTCCGTTACCGGTTTGGCCGGGCCGGAGGGAGACGGCTTTGGCCGCCCTGTTGGGACAGTGTTTATCGGACTTGCCGGAGATTTCGGCACCGAGGTGGAAGAATTTCATTTCGCCGGAGATCGGGACGCCGTTCGAGCGCAGGCTGCCGAGGCAGCGCTTCGGATGCTTCTGAACCGACTTCGTGGATAAATATGGGCAAAAGCAGCGCGCCGGGCGGCGCGCTGCTTTTTGATTCGCTTTTTTTGAACTATGTTATTGTGCATTCGTAGTGGGCGGCATCCTTGACGCCCCTCACGCGCCGAAAATTCGCACAATCTTCCAACGATTGTAAGGTCGCCCTAACGCAAAGAACCGGCCGCGCCGCAGGGGTGACAAAGGGGCGGCAGGGATGCCGCCCCCTACGGTGGAAATTCGAAGGGGAAGTCTCTGGCAACTTATGTATGCGTCAGCGTCCACTGGGCCAGGGTGGGAAGCACACGAAGGTTGCGCAGGAAGATAGAGTAGACCTCCCGCTTGGGCAGCGGACAGAAGGTGCAGCCGATTTCAATGGTCAAAGAGGGAATTTCCAGCACATCCATGCACCAGTCCTTGTATCCCGCCGCGTCCAGACCGGTCTGGCCGTCCATCCGATAACCGGTGACACCCGCCACCGCATGGCCGAGGGAGGCAGACTCCCGGTTGACGACTTCCTTGCTGCCGTACTCATAATAGATGACACTGCCGGTGGAATGGTAGCTGATGGTCACATCCGGCTGGAGGGTCAGGGTGTAATCCCGCAGAGCTGCGGCTTCCGCCGCGCTGAAGGGGGCTTCTCCCTTGTACCGCTCTGAAGAGGGGGCGCTGCGGGAGTTGGTGATATCCCATGCGGCATCAAAATTCCGGTTGAGATCCACACCGAGGCCATTGGCCTTCCATGTTGCGGCATACTCCTGCGCCGTGTAGCTCGTATTACCCTTTTTCCTGTCGGTGTTGTAAATGCTCAGCTGCGCTTCGGTCATATTGCCCGTCTGGGCCAGCGTCACGCCATCGGGATTGAGCATGGGAATGATATGGAAACAGACATCCTCGCACCCGGCCATGCCACGGCTGAGCCAGTAGTCCACCATGGCCATTACCGCCCATGTGCTCATATGCTCCCGGGCGTGAATGGCCGCCTGAATCAGCACATGGTGGGAAGCATTGGGATCGCCCACCTTCATAAGGGTCAGATCCCGTCCCAGCTCGCTGGTTCCGATGGAACCGACCTGCAAAAGATCGGGATAGGTGGCGGCCAGCGTGGCGATATCCAGCTGCATCTGCTCATAGGTGTAGGTATCGGTCACCTTCACCACAGTCAGAAGATCACCCGGATCCCACTGGGACTCCGGTGCCAGATACTCGGAAAGGACATAGCCCTGCACACCATCGTACTCCACGAGGGCGAATTTCTCATACCAGCCCATCAGAACGACCGTCTCCCCGGCCCGGATCTTACCGATCTCCTTGCCGTTGACATAGGGCGTTTTGCGGAAGGTAATATAGTTGGAGCAGTTGGCATACCACACCGACACCACAGCCGGATCGAAGGCGGTGTTATCGGAATAGCTGTCCTTATCGGAAAAGTGCCACCACTCGGCATAGTAGGCGGAAAAGCCTGCTTTTTTCATGGCATTCTGCAAAATGAGGGCATTGTTTTTCTGCTCCGGCGTACAGTCGGTGTAATCCCGGTCGCCCTGGACACTGAACACGTCATAGTCCGACGGCATATCCAGCTCGTTGCCCTGGGCATCCACCAGCGTCACATCCACGGTATCGCCCTGCGTATGGGCGCTGGGATCTTTGGCCGGGTTATTGACATAGGTCTCATCCGGGTGGGCCTCCCAGAGGATATACTGTGCCCCGATGGGACGGAAAGCATCCCAGATTTTCAGGCTGTAGCCCTGCTTGCGCAGCTGCTCCTGCACTTTGAGCAGCTTCTTCACCGTACCATAGCGCAGATAGGCATCCTGAAAATCATAGACAGCCTTGCCCGTATAGTTATTTTCGGAAGCGTAGCGCAACTCCACCACGATATCCGGGATATAATCGGCCACACAGACAAGCAGATTATTTTTGGAAGAGGTCTGCTGCTGTTGCTGCTGATCCTCATTGGGCTTGACCGTTGTTGGTGTGATGGTGGTGGTCGGTGCTACGGTGGTTGGTGTTACGGTGGTAGACGGCACCGTAGTGGGTGTTTGGGTGGTTGGTGGCACCGTTGTCGGCGTTTGCGTCGTGGGCGGCACCGTAGTGGGTGTTTGCGTCGTGGGTGGCACCGTGGTGGTGGGCACCGCGGTGGTGGGGTGGGTGGTGTCATCCGGAAGATTTGTTTCGCCCGGTGTGGGCGCTGCGGTGGTACCGGTATTGCCCGGTGTGGAAGCAAAGGGATTATATACGCATCCGGCCAGCGCCAGAAGCAGGGAGATCGTCAGCAGAAGTGAAATGGTACGTTTCATATGTCTGTTTGACTGCACCAAAATGGGTTCAGTCTTCCTCTCTGTTTTCCTTTTTTGCTTTTCTGCGCAGGTTCCACGCCTGCCGTCTGCGGGCATGGCGCATTTTCAAATGGGATTGCAGCTCCGGCGGCTGGGGCAAAAGCTTGTCCGGGGAAACGCCGCGCTGGGCAAGCCGCTTCGCTGTCAGTTCACGAATCAGGGCATACAGCACGGAGGCAAACGGCACCATCAGCAGCATACCCACTACCCCAAAGAAGCTGCCGCCAACGGTCACCGCCAGCAGTACCCACATGCCGGGCAGGCCGATCGAGCTGCCCACCACTCTGGGGTAGATCACATTGTTTTCAAACTGCTGGATAATCAGGAACATGATCACAAAGGTTACCGCCTGCATGGGATCATTGACCAGAATCAGAAAGCCGCCGAGAATACATCCGGCAAAGGCGCCCACCACGGGGATCAGCGCCGTGACGCAGATGACAAGGCAAATCAGCGGGATATAAGGCATCCGGAAAATCGCCATAGCCACCACAAACAGCAGCGCCAGAATGATCGCTTCCAGACACTGCCCCGTCAGGAAATTGGAGAAGGAGCTGTTGGTCATGCGAAGAATGCGTACCGCCTCGTCACAGACACGCTCCGGCAGGATGGAATAGCCCAACCGCCGGGCCTGCCGGGCCAGCACATCCTTGCTGCTGAGGCAGTAGAAGGCGAAGACGATGCTGATGACCATACTGACCATCGTGCTGGCAAGGCTGCCGACAGCAGAAAAAGCGCTGTTGAGTATTGAGGCCAGGCTGTTGCCCACGGTGCTGACCACCTTTTCGATCAGGGTTGACCAGTCCAGCTTTTCAAGGCCGATATTCTCCGTGACCCAGGCCAGAACCTCCGGCCGTTCCTCCAGAAAATCCAGCACCAGTTCTTCCAGATTGTCGAAAAAGACAGGAAGCTGGGTAAACAGAGTTTGCAGTGTCTCACTGAGCTGCGGGATCAGCAGCATGACAATGGCCGCGATCACCAGCGCAATGGCGATCACTGTCAGCACAATGGCCAGCGCCCGGCGCACGGAGGGCGATGGCACCTTCTCCAGCATCCGCTCAAAGGCCCGCATGGGCACATTCATCACAAACGCCAGTGCCGCACCGATGACGAAGGGTGTGAGCATGTCGCTGAAAAAGTTCCAGACCTTTTTCACCCGTTCCTCTTCGTGCAGCAGCCAGTAGAGCACAATGCAGCCTGCCGCCGCAAGGAAAATCCGAAGGATGCTCTTTTTATTGATTTCCAAGGCCAATTCCCCCTTTTTTCTCAATTATAACGGATTTGAGCCCCAATGTCCAGTTCACAATTGTAAAATCTATTTTAACCCGGACACGCCCATCTGTCAAGAACGCATATTCTCCCCTTCCCGCGCATAGGTTTTTTCGGAAGACACAGCATCGGGAGGAATGGCTATGACGGATACCATTGAGGACAGAGCCTGCGCACTGGCTGTGTACATGATCGAAACCGGCGCGACCGTCCGGGCCGCCGCAAAACACTTCGGCATTTCCAAATCCACAGTCCACAAGGATCTGCAGCAGCGGCTGCCCCGGTGCAATCCGGCGCTGTACGAAGCCGTGCGGGTGGTGCTGGAACGGAACAAGCTGGAGCGGCACATTCGCGGCGGTCTGGCCACACGGCGCAAATATAAGGGAAGCTGAGTCCGTTGACGGGAAGGGCCGCTGCGGCAGCAGCGGCCCCGGCTTTACAGATCGTCCACATCCTGCACCGGCAGATCCGGCTCCCCGGTGGGGCGGCCTGTATAGCTGCCGAAGGGGTCAGTATTGATACTGCCCGGCAGCACAAGATCCAGCCGTCGCAGCAAATCTTTGGGCGGCTGCGTCATTTTCCGCTTTCTGGCCTTCATCCAATCACCTCCGGAAGTATTATCCGCTGATTTTCGCAGATAAATCCGAAAAAACAGTTGCCGTTTTCCGCATTTTCCTGTATGATATGGGTATACCATGTTCCTACAGGAGGTTATGTCATGTATCAACGAAGCTACAATTTTTCCGCCGGCCCGGCCACCATGCCGGTACCCGTGCTGGAAGAAATTCGCGATGAAATGCTCAATTACCGTGGCAGCGGCATGAGCGTGATGGAAATGTCCCACCGCTCCGCCGTGTTTCAGCAGATCTGTGACGAGGCAGAGGCCGATCTGCGCAAGCTGATGGGCATTCCGGACAATTACAAAGTTCTCTTCATTCAGGGCGGCGCAACGCTGCAGTTTTCCATGCTGCCCATGAACCTGCTGAAAAACGGTGTGGCCGATTATATTGTGACCGGCGCATGGAGCAAAAAGGCTTATCAGGAGGCTAAGAAGTTCGGAGATATCGCCTGTGTGGCCACCTCGGAGGATCGCAATTACGCCTATCTTCCCGACTGCTCCGATCTCCCCATCCGGGAAAACACGGACTATGTCTACATCTGCGAAAATGAGACCATCCACGGCACCACCTTCCAGACCCTGCCCAACACCAAGGGAAAGGTGCTTGTCTCCGACCAGAGTTCCATGTTCCTGTCTGCCCCCTGCAATGTCAGCGATTACGGCGTGATCTATGCTGGTGTGCAGAAAAATGTGGGCCCGGCGGGCATGTCCATCGTCATCATCCGGGAGGATCTGATCCGCTCCGATCTGGATTCCAAGACGCCGGTCTATCTGCGCTATGACACCCACGCTTCGGCCGGCTCCATGTACAATACCCCCAACTGCTGGGGCATCTATGTGTGCGGAAAGGTGTTCCGGTATCTGCTCAATAACGGCGGACTGGAGGCCATGGCCGCTTACAACAAAAAGAAGGCGAAGGTGCTTTATGATTATCTGGACAGCTCCAGCCTCTTCCACGGCACGGTGGACAAGCCCTATCGCTCGCTGATGAACGTGCCCTTTGTCACCGGCAGCAAAGAGCTGGATGCGCAGGTAGTCGCCTACACCAAGGCCGCCGGATTTGACAATCTGAAGGGGCACAAGTCCGTGGGCGGTCTGCGGGCCTCGATCTACAACGCCATGCCCATTGAAGGGGTGCAGGCCCTTGTTTCCTGCCTGCAACAGTTTGAAAAAGAACATGCGTAAGGAGGACTGGCCATGAAAATTCTGGTAACCGATGGTGCTGATCGTTCCGCCCTGCAAAAGCTGCGGGAAATGGGCCACGAGGTCACGGAACAGTTCTATTCCCCCGAAGAGCTGGGCGCGGCCCTGCGGGAATTTGACGCTGTGGTGGTGCGCTCCGCCACCAAAATCCGCCGGGCCCAGCTGGAACAGGCCCGGGGCGGCCGGCTGAAGCTGATCATTCGCGGCGGTGTGGGTGTGGATAACATCGATGTGGCCGATGCCGAGGCCATGGGCATCCATGTGCGCAACACCCCCAATGCCTCCTCCAACGCCGTGGCCGAGCTGGCCATCGGGCTGATGTTCTCCTGCGCACGCTACATTTCCGTGGCGGGGAATACCATGCGGCAGGGAAAATGGGAGAAAAAAGCCTACTCCAAGGGCTTCGAGCTGGGGGGCAAGACGCTGGGTGTCATCGGCTATGGCCGTATCGGCAGCCGGATCGGTCAGCTGGCACAGGGACTGGGGATGCAGGTTTTGGCCTACCAGCGCCACCCGAAGCCGGAGCTGGAAAGCCCGAGCATGCGCTTCGTTTCTCTCGATGAGCTGTTCGCCGTCTCCGATATCATCGCCCTGTCCACCCCTGCGCTGGGGCAGCCGGTGATCAATGCAGACTCCATCGCGAAAATGAAGGATGGTGTCGTGATCATCAACACTTCCCGGGGGGCCAACATCGATGAAGATGCCCTTCTGGACGCTCTGAACAGCGGCAAGGTTCGTGCCGCCGGACTGGATGTCTGGCAGCAGGAGCCCACCACCAACGAGGCCCTTTCCCGGCACAGTGCCGTTTCTGCCCTGCCACACATCGGCGCGTCCACGGTAGAGGCGCAGCAGCGCATCGGAGAAGAAATCGTTGCCATCGTGCAGGAATTTTCCTGATGTTTGAGATCACCCTGCTTGCCATGGGCAAGCTGAAAGAAAAGTTCTACACCCAGGCCAGCGCCGAATACGCCAAGCGTCTGGCCGGCACCTGCCGGTTCCGTCTTGTGGAGCTGCCGGAGGTTCGCCTGCCGGAGAACCCCTCCCCTGCCGAAATTTCGGCAGGGCTGGAAAAAGAGGCGGATGCCATCTTTGCCCATGTACCCAAGGGTGCATGGCTGTGCGTGTTCACGCCGGAGGGGCGGATGCTGTCCAGCGAGGACTTTGCTCGGCGGCTGGCGCAGGTGAAGCTCAGCGGGAAAAGCAGCGCCTGCTTTGTCATTGGCTCCTCCTTTGGCATGGCCCCCCGGGTGAAGGCCGCGGCAGATCTGTCCCTTTCCATGGGGCCGATGACTTTTCCCCACCATCTGGCCCGGGTCATGGTACTCGAGCAGCTCTATCGGGCCGAGGCCATCCAGTCCGGCAGCCGATACCATAAATAAGAGAACCGGAGGAACGATCCTCCGGTTCTTTTTACTCTTCCAGCAGACACACCGCATGGCAGGAAATCCCCTGCAAGCTGCCCGTAAAGCCGAGGCCCTCCTCCGTGGTGGCCTTGACATTGACCCGGGACACATCCAGCGCCAGCGCGGCGGCAATATTTGCCATCATCTGCGGGATATGCCCTTTCAGCTTCGGCTGCTGGGCAATGACCGTCACATCCACATTGCTCACCCGGTAGCCGCAATCGGTCACGATTTTCGCCACACGCCGCAGCAGCTCCATGGAGTCCGCCCCCAGAAAGGCCGGGTCCGTATCGGGAAAATGGTAACCGATGTCCCGCTGCCCGGCAGCGCCGAGGAGGGCATCCATCACCGCGTGCAGCACAACATCCGCATCGCTGTGGCCCAGAAGTCCCAGTTCATACTCGATCTTCACACCCCCAAGCACCAGTGCCCGCTCCGGGGCAAACCGGTGAACATCATATCCGTGTCCGATTCTCATACATCCTCCAGCAGAAGCCGCGCGACGGAAAGATCCATGGCGGTGGTAATTTTGATATTGCGCTCATCTCCGGGGACAATTCGCACGGAGGCCCCCAGCAGCTCCACGGCGGAGCAGTCGTCGGTGATTTTTGCGCCGTCCCGTCTGGCTTTGGCCAGCGCACCCCGCAGAAGGTCAAAATCGAACACCTGCGGGGTCTGCACCGCCTGCAATGTGTCCCGTTGGGGCGTCTGCTCCACGAGGCCGCCCCGCACCACCTTGATGGTATCCTTCACCGGAATGGCCGGAGCCGCCGCGCCATAGGTATTGGCCGCGCGCACCACCCGGTCGATCAGCTGCCAGTCAGCAAAGGGGCGCGCCCCATCGTGTACAGCCACCAGCCGCACCCGGCCAGACAGGGCATTAAGCCCCAGCGAAACCGATTCGTCCCGGCTGCTACCGCCCACAACAACGGCACGAACCTTGTCAAATCCATGGCACAGATCCATGATCGGCACGATCAGATCCTGCCGTGTGACGATCACGATTTCCCGGATGGCATCGCACTGCTGAAACTGCCGCACCGTGCGCACCACCATGGGCTCGCCGCCCAGCTCGGCCATGACCTTGTCGATACCGCCCATGCGGGAGGCATTCCCGGCTGCCACGATCACCGCGCCGCAGTATTTCAGCTTCAGCACACGGCGCACCGGGCGGGTAACGGTCGTTATATCCATGCTCACAGCTCCTTCACCAGTTGTTTGAAGTGGGCACCCCGAACCATGAAATTCTTGAACTGGTCAAAGGCGGCGCTGGCGGGGCTCATGAGCACCACATCCCCCTCCACCGCATCCCGGGCGGCGGCGAACACGGCGCTGTCGAAATCGCCGCAGTCTTCAATTTCCGGGAAACCCGGGCGATATTCCGGACAGTTTTCCACGGCGGCACGGATTTTGGGCCCCGTTGCGCCGCCGAGGTACAGCTTTTTCACATGGGCGCAGATTTCCGGCCCCAGAACATCATAGGGAATTTTCTTGTCATAGCCACCGGCGATCAGCAGCACCTTCTCCCGGAAACTGCGAAGTCCGGCGATGGTGCGGCTGGGAGAAGACGCGATGGAGTCATTATAGTACCGAACCCCGTCCTTCACCCGTACCAGCTCGATCCGATGCTCCACGCCCCCGAAGGTGCGGGCAACCTGCCGGATCTGCTCATCGGACACAAGTCCTTCCACCGCGGCGATGGCCGCCATGAAGTTTTCCACATTGTGAACACCGGGCAGGAGAATGTCCCCGGTATCCAGCACCGCTTCCCCGCCCCGCAGGATCGTGCTGCCCTGCAATCGCACATGGACATTTTTCCCCTGCCGGGAAAAGAATCGGGTCTCGCCGCTGCCGCCCATGGCAGCGGTAATGGCATTGTCGGCATTGAGAATGAGAAGATCCCCGGGCTGCTGATAGCGGAAAATATTCCGCTTGGCATCCACATATTCCTCCATATCCCGGTGAACATCCAGATGATTGGGGGCCAGGTTGGTGATCACGGCCCGATTGGGGCGGCAGTGCATGTCCTGCAGCTGGAAGGAGCTGAGCTCCACCACGGCGAAATCCTCCGGTGCCATCTGCCCCACCAGCGGAAGCAGCGGCGCGCCGATATTGCCACCCAGCCAGACACGGCGGCCGGAGGCTTTCAGCATTTCACTGATCAAAGTGGTGGTGGTCGTCTTGCCGTCCGACCCGGTCACGGCGATGATGGGGCACGGACAGGTCTGGAAAAAGCCGCTCATTTCGCTGGTAATTTCCGCGCCGCTCTCCCGCAGGCGGACAAGGGCCGGATGATTGGGGTGCATACCCGGTGTGCGGAAGACAATATCCGCCTCCAGATTGTCCAGATACCCATCCCCAAGGCGCAGGCAGCAGCCCAGCTTCTCCAGCTCCAGCGCCTGTGCGTCCAGCTTTTCCCGGGGGGTGCGGTCACAGGCGGTGACGGTGCAGCCATGTTCCAGCAGCTGCCGAACCACCGGCAGATTGCTCACGCCCAGCCCGATCACGGCAATACGCCTGTGGCGCAGCGTGTCAAAATATGCTTCAAATGCAGATTGCATGGAAAATTCCTCATTTCTTTCAGAAATCGCTTTTATAGTATACTCCCCAAAAGCGGATTTTGCAAGGGATTTACCGCCGGAAGCGAAAAAAGGCGGGAAATTTATCAGACCATTTGACAACAGCCCCATTTTGCGCTACAATATCGGAGCAACCGGGCCGGACAGCCGCGGCCGGATGCCGAAAGGCACCGGGTGAGGAAAGTCCGGGCTCCACAGGGCAGGGATAACGGGTAACGCCCGCCGGGGGTGACCCCAGGACAAGTGCAACAGAGA
>CAYSJX010000037.1:0-14003 GCA_964431445.1 uncultured Oscillospiraceae bacterium
AGCCCTCCATCGGCCTGCACCAGCGGGATAACGACAAGCTGCTGGGCACCCTGAAACACCTGCGTGATCTGGGCAACACCTTGATCGTGGTGGAGCATGACGAGGATACCATGCGGGCGGCGGATTATATCGTGGATGTGGGGCCGGGGGCCGGCAGCCACGGCGGCACCATCGTGGCATCGGGCACGCTGGAGGATATTCTGGCCTGTCCCCAGTCCGTGACGGGGCAGTACCTGTCCGGTGAGCGGAAGGTGCCGGTGCCGGAGCATCGCCGCAGCGGCAATGGCCGGTTCCTCACCGTCCGTGGGGCCACACAGAACAATCTGAAAAACATCGATGTAAGCATTCCGCTGGGAACCTTTACCTGCGTGACCGGCGTTTCCGGCTCGGGAAAATCGAGCCTTGTCAACGAAGTTCTGAATAAGACCCTGCTGGGCAAGCTCAATCATGCCCGGGTGCGTCCCGGTGCCTGCCGGTGCGTGGAGGGCATGGAGCATCTGGATAAGGTCATTGACATTGATCAGAGCCCCATCGGGCGCACACCTCGCTCCAACCCAGCCACCTACACGGGACTGTTCAATGATATCCGGGATCTGTTCGCCGCCACGGCGGATGCCAAAATGCGTGGCTATGGCCCCGGGCGGTTCTCCTTCAATGTCAAGGGCGGCCGGTGCGAAGCCTGCTGCGGCGACGGTCTGGTGAAGATCGAAATGCATTTTCTGGCGGATGTCTATGTTCCCTGCGAGGTCTGCAAGGGCGCGCGCTACAACAGGGAGACGCTGGAGGTACTCTACAAGGGCAAAAATATTGCCCAGGTGCTGGATATGACGGCGGAGGAGGCCCTGCCCTTCTTCGAGAACCTGCCCAAAATCTACCGCAAGGTGCAGACCATGGTGGATGTGGGGCTGGGCTATGTCAAGCTCGGACAGTCCAGCACCACCTTGTCTGGCGGCGAGGCGCAGCGTGTCAAGCTGGCCACGGAGCTGGCCCGGGTGTCCACCGGGCGCACCATCTATATTCTGGATGAACCCACCACCGGCCTGCATACGGCGGATGTTCACAAGCTGATCGATGTTTTGCAGCAGTTGGTGGATGTCGGCAACACGGTGCTGGTGATCGAGCACAATTTGGATGTGATCAAAACGGCGGATCACATCATCGATCTGGGCCCCGAGGGGGGCGATGGCGGCGGCTATGTGGTCGCCACCGGCACACCGGAGGAAGTGGCACAGGTGCCCGCCAGCTACACCGGCCGGTATCTCAGGCCCTGTCTGGAGCAGCCGTAAAATGAAAAAACCGGGACGGCACAGGCCGTCCCGGCGGAAAAACACTCAGCGGATGGTTTCGTTGGTATACAGGCAGGAGGGCAGAACGTCCGCCAGCTCGATCAGGGCGTGATTGCGCTCGCCGGTGTAGTCAAAGCGCAGAACCGGCGTGCGCACGGTGTTGGCACGGTGATGCTGGATGGCGATGGTCATGGTGACCCGTGTCCCGGTGCCGTGGGGCTGATCGATCAGCACCGCGCCGCCGTGGCAGGCGGCAGCCAGCTGCACCATCACCAGCCCCAGTCCCAGCCCGTGGCGGGGATCCTCCAGCGAGGGCTCCCGCATATACCGGCAGAAGGGACTGCCGAGACTGTCTACCCGCATTCCGCACCCGGGATCCTCCATGGTGAAGCGGAGGAAATTCCCGTGCTTGGTGAGGCGGGCGTGGAGGGTGCTGCCTTCCGGGGAAAATTTGATGGCGTTGGAGAGCAGGTTCAGCACAGCCCGCTCCAGCAGCTCCTGCTCGGCCAGCGTGTGGATGGTATGGGGAATGCCGTCATATTGCAGATGATAGCCGCAGCTTTCGGCCAGCGGGATGGCCTGCTCAAACACCTCGGCCAGCAGAGAAGGAACATCCGCGTATTCCGTCAGCGGCTGGGGAGTGGCGTAGCGCGCCGCGTCAGACATGTTGCCCACCATGCGCAGCAGCTGATACAGCCGCTGGTTCATGTGGTTGGCATACTCCTGTGCAGGAAATTCCTCCGTGCGGGGGAGCAGGCGGTCTGCCGCGGCCAGAATGCCGGTCAAAGGGCTGCGCAGCTGCTGCGCCACCAGCGCCATGCATTGCAGATGCAGCTCCAGCGTCTGTTGCTCGATCATAAAAATATGCCCACCGGTGTGGGGGAAAACGGAGCAGAGGAACCGCTCCTGCCCGATCAGCAGCGTCAGGCACATATAGCCGTCCACAAAGCTGCCGTATTCTTCCTGCCCGGCATCGATGAGGCTGCTGACGGGCGTGCCTTCTTCCAGCATATAGCGGGCGGCATCCCGGTTGACCCGGGTGATCAGCCCATCGCACACAAAAAAGGCTGGCCGGTGCAGCAGCTCCAGCAGTGTATTGAGATCTTCCATTGGCGCACCTCCTGAGGTTGGGAAACCGCCGAAAGGGCATTGGATCTTTCGGCATTTCATCTAGCATGTGCAAAAATTGAAAAAATAACGGTGCAGGGGCGCCGCCCCGGCTGTTTACTTCTATTCTACAGAATTCTCGACAAAATGCAAGTAAAAATCCCATCGGAGAGGAGAAAAATCCTATGCATTCCGGTCATCGCCAGCGCTTGAAGCAGCAATTTCTGCAAAACGGTCTGGACGGGTTCACAGATTATCAGGTTCTGGAGCTGCTGCTGTTCTATGCCATTCCCAGAGTAGACACCAATCCCATTGCCCATGCTCTGATGGAGCGCTTCGGCAGTCTGGATCAGGTGATGGAGGCCCCGCCGTCGGAGCTGATGCAGGTGCCCGGTGTGGGAGAAAACGCTGCCACATTGCTGCCGTTGATCACGGCGGCCGGGCGTTACTATCAGGTTCGCCGCAGCGAAAACACCCGCATTCTCTGCTCTGTGACAGACTGCGGCCGGTATCTGTTGCCTTTCTTCCATGGCAGAACCAACGAGACGGTGTTTCTTCTCTGCCTCGATGCCAAGTGCAAGGTGCTGTCCTGCCGGGAGCTGGGGGAGGGCAGCGTCAATTCCGCCAGTATCCCCATTCGCCGCATTGTGGAGACGGCGCTGCTGAGCCGGGCCGTGTCCGTGGTGCTGGCCCACAACCACCCCAACGGTCTGGCCATTCCATCCCATGAGGATGTGCTGTCCACCCAGCGCACGGCCACGGCACTGGCCGCGGTGGAGATTACGCTGGTAGACCATATTATTGTGGCGGACGATGATTTTGTGACATTGGGACAATCCGGTTTTTACCGTTCGGAGGATTATTTCCATGGATAAGTTTCAGCTTGTATCCCAATACCGCCCCTCCGGCGACCAGCCCGAGGCCATCGAGAAGCTGGTCAACGGGGTCAACTGGGGCCTGCGGGAGCAGACACTGCTGGGCGTGACCGGTTCCGGCAAGACCTTCACCATGGCCTCCGTGATCGAGAAGGTGAACCGCCCCACGCTGGTGCTGGCCCACAACAAGACGTTGGCGGCGCAGCTCTGTTCGGAATTCCGGGAGTTTTTTCCCAACAACGCAGTGGAATATTTCATTTCATACTACGATTACTATCAGCCGGAGGCATACATTGCCCACACGGATACCTATATTGAGAAGGATGCCTCCGTCAACGAGGAGATCGACCGCCTGCGCCATTCGGCCACGGCGGCGCTGTTTGAGCGGCGGGACGTGATCGTGGTATCCTCGGTCAGCTGTCTGTACGGTCTGGGTGACCCCATCGATTACCGGAGCATGGTCATTTCCCTGCGGGTGGGGCATGAATATCCCCTGGATGCGGTGCTGCAAAAGCTGACGGAAATTCGTTACGAGCGCAATGACATCGATTTTTCCAGAAATAAATTCCGCCTGCGGGGGGATACGCTGGAAATCTATCCCGCCTACTGGTCTGGCCGGGCCATCCGGGTGGAATTTTTCGGGGACGAAGTGGATCGCATTTCGGAGATCAATGCCGTTTCCGGCCTGACGGAGCGGTATGTGGATCATGTGGCCATTTATCCGGCCAGCCATTATGTGGCATCGCAGGAAAAGCTGCGACGGGCCATGGGAGAAATCCGGCTGGAGTGCGATGCGCAGGTGGATCGCTTCCGGGCGGAAAACAAGCTGATCGAGGCCCAGCGCATTGCCCAGCGCACCGCCTATGATCTGGAAATGATGACGGAAATCGGCTTCTGCAACGGCATTGAGAACTATTCCCGGGTCATTCAGGGGCGCGCGCCGGGCACACCGCCCACCACACTGCTGGATTATTTCCCCGATGATTTTCTGATGTTCATCGATGAAAGCCATGTGACCCTGCCCCAGACCCGGGCCATGTATGCCGGAGACCGCAGCCGAAAGGACGCACTGGTGAACTACGGCTTCCGGCTCCCTTCGGCCTATGATAACCGCCCCCTGACCTTCGATGAATTTGACAAAAAAATCAATCAGGTGATCTACGTCTCCGCTACGCCGGCGGAATATGAGCGCACCCGCTCCGGCCAGATCGTGGAGCAGGTGATCCGCCCCACGGGACTGCTGGATCCGCAGGTGCAGGTGCGGCCCATTGACGGGCAGATCGATAACCTTATCGGGGAGATCAACACCCGCACGGCCCGCAGTGAACGGGTGCTGGTGACCACGCTGACCAAGAAAATGGCGGAGGATCTGACCGTTTACCTGCAAAAGGCAGGCATTCGGGTGCGCTATATGCACTCGGATATCGGGGCTATGGAGCGCATGGAAATTCTGCGGGATCTTCGTATGGCGAAATTCGATGTTCTGGTGGGCATCAACCTGCTGCGGGAGGGGCTGGATTTGCCGGAGGTCAGTCTTGTCGCCATTCTGGACGCGGACAAGGAGGGCTTCCTGCGCAGCGAGACTAGCCTGATCCAGACCATTGGGCGTGCAGCCCGCAATGCAGACGGCCTTGTGATCATGTATGCCGACAGCATTACCCCCTCCATGCGCGCGGCGCTGGACGAGACGGCGCGCCGCCGCAGCATTCAGGATTCCTACAACCGGGCCCATGGCATTGTACCCAAGACGATTATCAAATCCGTGCGGGATCTGATCGAAATTTCTTCTCCCACGGCAGAGCATCGAGGCCGCAGCGGAGTCAAGATGACAAAGGCGGAGAAGGAAAAGGAAATTGCCCGTCTGGAAAAGCAGATGAAGGAAGCGGCTCGCATGATGGAATACGAATACGCCGCGCTCCTGCGCGATCAGATCATCGAGCTTCGCGGCAACGGGCTGTAAGTCCGATAAAACGCCGAAGGGAAAGGCAACCCGGAAGAACGGGAAAATTGCCACAACTCCGGTTTTTCAGTGAACTTTCCAGGAAAAACGCACCGGCTGCTGACTCGGCGGCCGGTGCGTTTTTTGAAATTTGAAACCTATCTCAGCCGTTGCCGCCGGAAATTCCGGGCAGAAGGGTCACATCGAACAGCCCTTCATACCAATCGGCGTGATTGGTCAGATACTGACCGGTGATGTTCAGCCGGTTGTGCCGGACGTACTGACCACCAATCTGGCTGTAGGGCGTGCTGCCAAAGCCCATAAAATAGCGGAAGCCTGCGTTGAAGAGCAGATTGTATTTGGAGCCGGTGTAGGTGTCCTCGGTTCCGGCAATGTCGCTTTCTCTGGGGTAGACCAGAATATCCACAGCGGCCTGAGCAAGGGTGGGGGCGATTTCCTTTTCCCATTTTTCAAGATCCGCCTGAATTTGCGAGGCGGTCTTGCTGCCGTAATCGATATTGTCATAGCTGTAGCAGGCAATGCGGTAGCCACGGGTCTGCAGGGCGGTGACGAGAGCGGTGGCATCGGCTTTTTCGGCCTCCAGCTCGGCATCGCTCAGCTTGGTAGAGTTGATCCGATAGCCGAAAATTCCATCGTATCCGCTGACGGCCAGCACCGCCCGGGCATCCCGGTAGGAAAAATCAGGATGCTCCGCAATAAAGCTTTCCAGCAGCGGCACAAAATCGTAGACACCCGTGGCAGTGGTGCCATCGGTCAGGGGCATTTCATTGTAGAATTTGCCGTTTTCGTCCACACACAGGCGGCTGGCAAAGCCATCGGGCTTCTTGTCCTTGCGGCCGTCGATCATATACTCGTAGTAATTGACCTGGGTCTGCACCAGCAGCAGCGGCTTTTTCCCCTCCGGCAGGCGAAGGGTGTTGACGGAGAAGGTGGTCTTGCCGGTGCCTTCGTCATAGCGCTCCGTGTACACGTCCGCCAGATCCACCAGCACATAGCCGTTCTGATACAGCTGCTGCAAAATGCTGTCGCACTGCTCCACGGTGATGAAATTCTTCTTGTAGGAGTCACCGTAGGTGCCATCGCCGTAGGCAAGGCCGGCATCCGCAATCAGAACATGGAAGGACAGCGTGGTGATTTTGGCGGGATCATCCCAGCTGACCAGATTGTCCGCAATGCTCTGATACGTTTTGTACGCCTGCTCCAGTTCCGGGAAATCGGACATGGTGCCGCTGAAGGAGCTGAGGGTCATCAGCGCCTCCTCATAGTCATAGTTCAGCGCGGAGGCGGCGGCACTGGCCAGCAGCTGTTTAGCCTCCTCCTGATAGCGGGAGGCCAGCACCGGATCCTCGGTGGTGGCCGGCGGCGTGGTTTCCGGCGGCTGCTGCTGATGGCTGCGCCGGATTGCACCACCAATGATAAACCAGATCACAAGCACAATGGTCAGCCCAACCAGTATGGTGGGCAGATATGCTTCCTTGAAGATCTGCAATTTTGTTTTTCTGCGGCGTACCGGACGCCTGCGAGGGACTTCGTTTTCCATGGGTTCCATAGCGATCCCTGCCTTTCCTGAGATATAGCACGATTATACCGTTTTTTTGTCAAAAAAGCAAGGCAAAAAAATCCGCCGGACGGCTGTCCGGCGGAGGAAAATCAGATATACTGCACCAGAATACTACCGAAGGAGGCTTCTGCGTCGATGGTCATGGTGCCCTCGGGCTGGGGCTGGGGCTGCCCGGCGGTGTCCACGCTGCCAAAGGCGGTTTCCGAAACAAGACGGACGGCAAAACGTGCCGGAACAAGTATGGTGGCCTTGCCAAAGGCGCTTTCCACGGAAAGCTTGCAATCCGGTGCCAGAGTCGAAACGCCGGAAAGATCTACCGTGATCTCTCCAAAACTGGTTTCAACCGTACCGGAGGTGAGCTGATCGCAGCGGATGTGATAATCGTTGGTGGAAAAGGCGTTTTCGCAGTGGAAATGGTCATCCTGTACATCGCAGCGGTGAACCTGCTCGTGATGCTGGCCGGCCCTGTGGTGAACGGTCACCCGGGGCTTTTTCGGCTTGCGCAGGGAATCGAGAAGCAGGCTCAGGCCGAACAGCACGATCAGAACGGGCCAGATGATCTCACTGCCAGGGGTGAAGGGAATCAGATGAAAGTGATCCAGCAGGAAATAACCGCCGAAAAGCACGCAGCCCAGCCGGAAGAAGGAAAAACGCTTGCCCCAGAACAGTCCTGCCATCACAAGAAAGCAGGGCCAGGCCAGACCCCAGAGGCCGATATCCATATGGAAGATGGCATCGAGAAGCATCAGCACGCCCAGCGCCACCACCCAGCATGCAAAGCCCAGTGCGCCGCGGCGGCTTTCGTAGCGGAATTCAAAGTGATTGGAGCCGGACACCGCTTCATTGTCGGCAGCCTTGTCTGTGACGACTTCGCCGGTATGGACATCTCCGGCCACGCCCATCAGCTCATCGATGGTGCAGCCGAACAGCTCGGCCAGCCGGGGCAGCATGTTGATATCCGGGCAGGACTGGTCGTTTTCCCATTTGCTGACGGCCTGCGCCGTGACATTGAGCTTCTCCGCCAGCTGATCCTGTGTCATATTCAGCCGCTTGCGGTGCTGCATAATTCTTTTTCCCAAAGTATCTTCCATAAAGATTACCTCCTTTTCTGATGGGGCTATCATGCCATAAAAATGGGGGAAATGCTATCAAGTATCCGTTAAATTCCGGATTTTGCCGGTCAACTGCCGGTTGAGAACCACTCAACGGCCGGTTGAACGGCGAAAAATGCGGGTTTTTCTTGCATTCCTGCGGCAAATGCGCTATGATAGGCAAAAGCGAACAGGAGGCATATATGGAAAAAATCGCAAGCTTTACGGTGGATCACATCCGCCTGCAGCCGGGGCTGTATGTATCCCGGCAGGACGGTGTGGGGGAGCAGACGGTAACCACCTTTGATCTTCGGCTGACCTCACCCAACGAGGAGCCGGTTCTGAACACCGCGGAAATTCACACCATCGAGCATCTGGGGGCGACTTACCTGCGTAACGATCCCCAGTGGAAGGACAGGGTGCTTTATTTTGGCCCCATGGGCTGCCGCACTGGCTTTTACCTGCTGCTGCGGGGGGACTATACCTCCCGGCAGGTGCTGCCGCTGGTGCGGGATTGCTTCCGCTTCATTGCGGAATTTGAGGGCGCGGTGCCCGGGGCCAGCGCCCGGGACTGCGGAAATTATCTGGATATAAACTTGCCCATGGCAAAATACTGGGGCGCGCGCTATGCCCGGCTGCTGGAGCAGGCGGATGACAGCTGCCTGTATTATCCGAAGGAGGAAACCGTATGAAGCTTGGAATCATTGGCGCCATGGAGGTGGAGGTGGCGCTGCTCAGACAGCAGATGACCAATGCCGTAGAGACGGAGCATGCCGGCTCGGCTTTCTGCGAAGGTGTGCTGGAGGGGGTAAACTGCGTGGTAGTTCGCTGCGGTGTGGGCAAAGTCAATGCCGCCGTCTGCACCCAGATTTTGATCAGTGTGTACGGTGTGACCCACATCGTCAACACCGGTGTGGCGGGGAGCCTCAGCGCGGAGCTGGACATCGGTGATCTGGTGGTGAGCCGAGATGCCATGTACCATGATTTTGACTGCCGTGGCGTGGGCTACCCCATGGGGGTTGTACCCGGTATGCAGGATGCGGCTTTCCCGGCCGATGAAGCACTGGCGCAGGTGGCTTTCGCCGCCGCAGAGACGGTCAACCCCGGTCACACGGCCCGGGGACGGGTGGCCAGCGGCGACCAGTTTGTCAGCGAAAAGGGAGAAAAGAACCGTATTATCCACCTGACCGGCGCGCTCTGCACGGAAATGGAGGGGGCGGCCATTGCCCACACGGCTTTCAGAAATCATGTGCCCTTTGTGATTTTGCGGGCCATTTCGGACAAGGCCGACGACTCCGCACAGATGGATTATCCCACCTTTGAGACCATCGCCGCCCACCGCTGCGCCGCCGTCACGGCACAAATGGCCCGGCAGCTGCGGCAGGCGTGACATTTTCATAAAGGGAAAGATCGTCCCCTTCCGGGTGGGGCAGGAGAAACTCCTGCCCATGAAGAAGGGGACGACATTTTTCAGCACTTTTCCAGCAGACGGATGTAGAATTCCACAGAGCGGCAGATGCAATCGAGGCGGATACGCTCGTTGTTGCCATGAATGGAGGCCCGCTCCTCCGAGGTCAGATCCATGGCGGAGAACCGGTAGACCCGGTCGGAAATGGCACCGTAGTGGCGGGAGTCGGAGCATTGCACCATCAGGTACGGAGAAACGATGCATCCGCGCCACGTTTCGGCCACGGCCGCGGAAATCCGCTCCCATGCCGGGCAGTCGGTCACGGAGACACGGCTGGGCTGGAAGCTCTCCACAGCGGAGATCTGCACGTTGGGATCCTGGACGGTGCGCCGCAGGTATTCCAGTGCGCTTTCCACAGAATCGGAGGGGTTCAGGCGCATGTTGGCGATGATCCGGGCCTCCGGCGGGATCACGTTCCGGGCGGAGCTGCCCTGCATCTGGGTGAAGGCAACGGTGGTGCGGATCATGGCATTGATCTCACCGCCGGATTTTTTGCCCAGCAGATCAATGACCCAGCCAAAGCACCACAGATTGGCGAAAACCATCCGGTACAGGAAGGTGGAGCGGCGGCCAAGAGTGTCGAACATCTGCGCCGCAGGCCCCTGAATGTGGGCAGGGAAGGGGTGCTTTTCCAGCCGCTGACAGGCGCGGGCCAGTGTGGGAATGGGTGAGTTGGGCTTGGGCGCGGAGGCGTGGCCACCGTTGGATGCGGCACGGAATTCGGCGTTTATCATGCCTTTTTCCGCAATACCGATCAGGCCGCAGGGGGTCTTGACACCGGGGAACACATTTTCCACCACGGCACCGCCTTCGTCCACCACCATGGCCGGCGTGATCTCATGCTGCCGGAAATATTCCACAATGTTCCGCGCACCGGGGCCGTTGATCTCTTCGCCGCCGGAGAAGGCAAAGTAAATGTCGTTTTCCGGCTGGAAGCCCTGCCCGATCAGGTGATTGGCAGCCGACAGGGCACCGTTGAAGGTGACTTTCGTATCGAGGGTACCGCGCCCCCAGAGAACCCCATCCTCGATGATACCGGCAAAGGGAGGCTTTTCCCATCCGGCCTCGTCCACCGGCACCACATCATAGTGGGCCATCATGACGGCAGGGGCCTTGTCGGATTTGCCGGGCCAGCGCAGCAGCAGCGCCCGCCCGGGCAGCCGGTCAAAGGAGCAGACATCGAACACCCGGGGATAGAGACTCGGCAGCATTGCCACCAGCTTTTCAAATTCGGCATCGTCCTCCAGCGCCGGGTCGTTATTGGAGACGGTTTTGCAGCGCACCAGCTGCTGCAGAGCGGAAATGGCCGCTTCCTGATCGAACTTGATATCCTTCGGGTCAATGGGCTTCTGATCACGGGGCCGGAAGGCCAGCGTCCGCACAAAAATCACGATCAGAAACAGCAGCAGTGCCGCAAGAATAATGTAACCAACCATATTACAGTACCCCCCGTTTGTAGAGAATGCGGCCAACGGCAATGGTGAACAGAGCCGATACGGGCACCATAATACCCACCGTGCCGGAATTCAGGCCGGGAATGAACACGAACAGCACCAGCATCAGGGCAATCGGTGCCAGCGCCAGCTTCCAGTTTTTGCTGACGAATGCAACCCCCAGCCCGCCGAACAGGGCCGGAAGGATCTGCTCAAAGGCAGGCTGCAGCACAGGTGCCTGCAAAATGGGAGTCAGGGGCACGATGCAGATGACACCGATGATGATCACCACCGTGGTGACAATGGAGGAGGTGGCGATAGCGATGGTGGAAATGACCTCGCCTTCCTCGCTGTTGGCGCTGACCTCGTTTTGCTCCAGCGCGTTCAGGGCGCAGGGCAGTTTCAGATTGGATATATTGCCGGTGACGAAGCTCAGGTAAGAGCCGCCGGCACCCAGCATGGGCACAAAGGTGACCGTCTCGATAGCACCCACCGCCCAGTACATGGGCGCGGTGGCCAGCAGGCCAAGCCCCAGCGCGCCCCAGTCCGGCGCGGCGCTGAACATAATGGAAACGGTAATGGGGAAAGCAATCAGCAGCAGCATCACGCTGATGTTCCAGATCCGGCCATCGCGGTGGATGCTGTCAATATAGGACAGTTTCTTTTTCATATTGGCACCTCCTCAGCCAAGCCACGCGGTCAGGGGAATGGCGGCGGCCATGCCCAGCACCAGAGAAATGGGCAGCGCGTATTCGCTGAGCCATTTCAGCTTGGGCTTTCGCATCAGCAGGCCGCAGGCGACCATGATCAGGGCAGAAACAACCATCACGCACACGGGGATCAGGCCCGAGGTAGCGGACACGGCTACCTGCTTTTTCACTTCTTCGCCGTTTTCTATTACGGTTTCGGTGACATAGCGGGCCTCCGGCGTCCACAGGCGGTATACATCGCAGAATACGAAGCCCAAAAATGCGGAGATCATGCCGATAAACAGGGAATTGGAGAAAATGTCGGCCCATTTTGCGTCCCGATTGGACAGGGAGGACATACCGTGCAGCAGCTTCTTGCCAAACAGGGGAACCAGCCAGATGCCGCTCAGGATGGACAGTGTCATCACCAGCAGCACATTCACATACTGCTGCGCCGTCAGATCCAGACTGGAGCCAAGACTCTGGCCCATGGCCTGCAAAGCATTGCTGGCGGCAACGGTCTCATAGCTCATGGAACCGACCACACTCAGCCGCAGCCAGGGCAGGGGAAGTCCCAGCTTCTTACTCAGGGTGATGATGCTGATGACGATGGCAACCGCCGGCGCAATGGTAAAAATGGCGGCAGTTCGGATGGTTTTTCCGATCTTTTTCTGATTCATGCCCAGCTCCCGGCTTCGTTTCAGGGCACGGATGAGAAAATAGATCGATTGCCCCAGAACAACAGCCACCAGCAGCCCGGCCAGCAGGTACAGAACCGGATGGTTGACGTTGAATTCCATGGTAACACCTCCAATTTTTAATTACCATCCATTATACCATGGACATTTATATTTTACAAGAGGACAAAACGTCCAAAATAAACTTTTTTGCGGCGGAAATTCTTGCAATCCGGTCATGGTACTGCTATAATCGAAGAAAAAGGAGGGATTTGTATGGCCCAAAAAGGTTTCACGCCAGTCCGATGGGCGACAATGCTGGTTTTGCTGGCGGTTTCGCTGTGTGCCTGCTGGGCGCTGCCGGGAGAGAGTCTGACCACGCCAACGTCAGTGCCGGCCCCCACGACGCAGACACCTACCGTACCGCCCATCACGCAGCATGTACATGATTTCCTGTTTGACGGCTGCATGGAGCCGAAAAGATGCCTTTGCGGTGAGACGGAAGGGGAAGCGCCGGGTCACAGCTGGGAAGAAGCCACCTGTACGGCGGCAAAGACATGTACCGTCTGCGGTGAGACGGAGGGGGAGCAGCTGGGTCACAGCTGGGAAGATGCCACCTGTACGGCGGCGAAATACTGCACCGTCTGCGGTGAGACAGAGGGAGAGCCGCTTGGGCACAGCTGGCAAGAAGCCACCTGCACGGCGGCAAAGACTTGCACCGTCTGCGGTGAGACGGAAGGGAAAGCGCCGGGTCACAGCTGGCAAGAAGCCACCTGCACGGCACCGAAGCACTGCGCCCGCTGTGATCTGATCGAGGGAAAGCCTGCCGGCCACCGGTGGAAGGATGCCACCTATACGAATCCCAAAACCTGCACCGTCTGCAATCTGACCTCCGGCAGCCCGAAGGAGGTACCGGGAAAGGAAAACTACCACGGCCATGTCTACACCGGCGGCTCCAGCAGCGTCAAGTACCATTATGAAGCCAACTGCGCCGGGAAATACAGCCACGAGATCACATGGGAAGAGGTAGAACGCCGTGGCCTCGGCCCCTGCGGCACCTGCGTCCTGCACTGAGAATAATCTGTTTTCATTGTGCCACCTCCAATAACGTGTCATTGCGCACCGGTGCCGCAGCACAAGTGAAAAAAGAAGTGTCATTGCGAGCCAGTGCGCACACTGGTGTGGCAATCCCCCGGATGGCTCCCCCCGGCCATCGTAGGGAGCGGCGCCCATGACGCCCCGCCTGTCCAATGACCGACCGTTTTCCTAATGTAGGGGCCGATGCCCACATCGGCCCGTTTGCCCGATGACCGACTTGCCGGATGATTGGTGTAGGGGGCGGCATCCCTGACGCCCCTCTTGCGCCGAAAATGCGCACATATGCCGTAGGGGCGACCATCGGTCACCCGCCACGTTTCCAATATCGGAGTCCGGAATATACGCAAAATGGCACGGTTTCATGTAAAAAATCGAAGATTTTTGACGAATTCCAGGTGGGGGATGCAGCGGGACATCGAGGGTGCCGCCCCTACAATAGGTGCGACAGAGACCGTGGAAAAGGGGCATCAAGGATGCCGCCCCCTACGGTATGACATCGAACATTATGCGGGCGGGCCGATGTGGGCATCGGCCCCTACGAAAGGTGCGTCAAAATTAGCATGTCATTGCGAACCAGTGCGCACACTGGTGTGGCAATCCCCCTGTTCTTCCGGAATGTCGGAAGGACGGGGGGATTGTTCGTCTGTCCGGGGGATTGCCACGCCAGCTTGAGTGCCGGCTTGCAATGACAGCTGAATATTAGGGAATTGCTACGTCGTCTCCGGCCTCCTCGCAATAACAGCCCGGGCGCACTGTGT
>CAYSJX010000038.1:0-10977 GCA_964431445.1 uncultured Oscillospiraceae bacterium
ATACTTACCGGTGATCTTAGCCATGTTGATTGCACCTCCTTTTGGACTTTTGGCCCCCGGCACCGCCGGGAGCAAGGATATGTCCGCATTCGCAGACCTGATCATTTTAGCGGAAAAGGGAAAGCTTGTCAAGTGATTTTTTGGCTTTTTTTCCTGCGATCGTCCCTCTTTTTTCCCTTTTCTGTTGACGAAGCCCCACAATTGGGCTATAATCACAGAAAAAAGCAGGTAAAGGAGCTTTCCCATATGCGTGGAATTCCATCACTGATCACAGATATTCGAAAAAAAGTGTTTACCGAGGTCGCCCGCATGGCCTATGCCGGCGGCGATTACACCAGTGCGGAGGATCTTCCCTACCGCATTGTCCCGGGCGATCAGCCGCTGCACCGGGAATCGATTTTTCTGGAGCGGGCCATCGCCGGTGAGCGGGTGCGGCTGGCCATGGGTCTGGGCATCCGCCCGGTGCAATCCCGGCACCTGATGACCGAGGGTATGGACGCGGCCGCCATCGCCCAGCAGTATTACGAGCCGCCGCTGGTCAACATCATCCCCTACGCCTGCCACGCCTGCCCCACCAACCAGTACCGGGTGACGGAAAGCTGCCAGAACTGTCTGGCCGCCTCCTGCCAGAAGGTTTGCCCCAAGGATGCCGTCTCCTTTGTCAACGGTAAAAGCCACATTGACCCGGACAAGTGCATCCGCTGCGGCAAATGCGCCAAGGCCTGCCCGTACAACGCCATCATCTATATGGAGCGCCCCTGCGCCGCCGCCTGCGGCATGGATGCCATCGTCACGGACGAGCATGGCCGGGCCGTCATCGATCAGAGCAAATGCGTGGCCTGCGGCCAGTGTCTGGTATCCTGCCCCTTTGGCGCGATCGTGGACAAGGGACAGATTTTTCAGGTGATCCGCTCCATGCAGCAGGGCGACCGGGTAATCGCCATTGTGGCCCCCGCCTTCGTGGGCCAGTTTGGCAAGCACTCCACCCCGGATAAATTCGTCACCGCCATGAAAATGCTGGGCTTTTCCCGGGTGACGGAGGTTGCGGTGGGAGCCGACCTTTGCACCATTGAGGAAGCGAAGGATTTTCTGGAAAATGTCCCGGCCAATCAGAATTACATGGCCACCTCCTGCTGCCCCGCATGGCACAGCATGATTGAAAAGCTGTTCCCCGGCGAAATGGGCAAAATCTCCATGACCCTGACCCCCATGGTCTACACCGCCCGGCTGATGAAAAAGCAGTATCCCGGCTGCAAGGTGGTGTTCGTTGGCCCCTGCGCCGCCAAAAAGCTGGAGGCCATCCGGGCCGATATCCGCTCGGACGTGGATTTCGTGCTGACCTTCGAGGAATTGCAGGGCATGTTCGAGGCCAAGCAGATCGATTTTGCCGCCATCGACGGCACCCCGGTGCTCAATGAGGGTACGGCAGCCGGCCGCGGCTTCGCCGTCTCCGGGGGCGTGGCCGGTGCGGTAGAAAAATTGATCCACGAAACGGATCCCGATGCCGAGGTCAAAACCGCCCGGGCGGAGGGGCTGCGGGACTGCCGGAAAATGATGCTGCTGGCCAAGGCCGGAAAATATGACGGATATCTGCTGGAGGGCATGGCCTGCCCCGGCGGGTGCGTAGCCGGTGCGGGCACACTGCTGCCGGTGGAGCTGGCGGCCAACGTGGTCTGCCGCTATCAGAAGGAAGCCGATGCCGCCTCCCCGCTGGAAAGCGCCTACCGGGAAATTTCCGGCGAACTGGACTGAGTGCGCCGCAGAGCGCATATGCTGGCAGTGAAACACAGGCAAGGATTTACAAAATCGACACATTCGCCCCTTGTCAAACGGGGGGATTCATGGTAGAATACCATAGAATTCCGACACATATTCGCGGCGCTGCCGCACTTTATGAGGAGAACAACCATGAAAACCAGGAAAGACTGGCCCACACCGGAAAGCGGCGGCGGGCAGAGCGTTCCAAAGAAGAATAAAAAGAAGAAAAAGCATCGTGGCGCACAGATTCTGCTGGTCATTCTGATGGTAATTTTGCTGCTGCTGATGGTGGTGGTAGCCGCCGCTTATGCCTACTATCTGAAAATCGTGGGCAATCTGCAGCCGGATGAAACCCGCGATCCCAACGAGACCCTCAGTTCTTCGGAGATGGCAGATCTCGGCGGTGACCCGCTGAACAGCCAGCTCGGCAGCCAGCTTTCGGGTCTTCCCACCGTGGTGCCAACCATTCCCACTATTTCCAACACCGTGCCGCCGGAGTATACGGAGCATGTGACCAATATTCTGCTCATCGGCACGGACGAGCGCACCCAGAGCTTCTCCAACAAGGCCCGGGGCGACAGCTGTATGCTGCTGTCGATCAACACCTCCGGCAGCGCGCCGGTGGTATCGCTGATCAGCTTCGAGCGTGGCATGGGCATGCCGATTCTGTCCGGGCAGTACGCCGGGCAGTGGGACTGGCTGACCCACCTGTTCCGCTACGGTGGCGCGGAAATGATGATGCAGTCCATCGAGACCTGCTTCAACATCAAAATTGACCACTATGTCCGGGTGAATTTCGCCACCTTTACCTCCGGAATTGACGCGCTGGGCGGTGTGGATGTGAAATTTTCCAGCAAGGAAGCGGAATATTTTAACAAGTATTCCGATATGAATGCCGTTGTCGGCACCAACCATCTCAACGGTGAAAACGCCCTGCGCTTTGCCCGGCTGCGCTCCATCGACAGCGACTGGCAGCGCATCGAGCGGCAGAGAAAGATCATTTCCGCTGCCATCAACAAGCTCAAAACCAAAAATCTGGCGGAGCTGGACGCGCTGATCACCACCTGCACCAAGCTGGTGCGCACGGATCTGACCCAGGATGCCATCACCAGGCTCCTGCTGGAAGTCGTGCCGGGGCTGACCAATGTGACGGTTCAGCAGATGACCATTCCCCAGAAGGGCACCTACGGCAGCCAGAAGGTCATGGGCGGACGAAACGCCTTCGCACCGGACTTTGAGGAAAATACCCGGCTGCTTCACAACATGATCTACGGTCTTTCCAACTGATCCTCTGATCTTCCGCCGGTCCGCAGAATGCTCTGCGGGCCGGTATTTTCTCCACTGCCATTACACGGGAGGGACATATGCCAAAGGAACATGACGAACTGAACAGGCGTGTCGCCCAGCGGGCGGCCTACGCCAAGCGCCGCAAAAAGCAGCAGCGCCGGCGCACCATCCGCACCGTTGCGGCCATGTGCATGGTGCTGGCCGTGTGTGCCGTTGTGGTGGGTGTGCTGCTCCACAGGGGTCGGCAGGAGCCGGAGCAGCCCTCCATCTCCACGCCCCCCGCCACCACCGTGCCGGAGCCGACCGAGTCGCAGGAGCCCCAGACCGTGATCCGCCTGACCTTCGGCGGCGATGTGAACATCACCGACCAGTCCGTGGCGGCCGGGGCGCAGGAAGGGGCCTATCGCTACACAGAGGTATTTCAGGATGTGGTGCCGGCGCTGGCCGACTCAGATCTGACCGTGCTGAATTTCGAGGGCAATCTCTACGGCGCGCCCTACGGCAGCGATACCGCTTCCGCGCCGCAGGCGCTGGTGGAGGCGCTGAAGGCCGCCGGGGTGGACATGCTGCAGCTGGCCAATTCCTATACCATTCACAACGGCATCATCGGCATGAAGCAGACCATGGATGCCGTGCGCAGCGCCGGGCTGGAACCGCTGGGGGTCTACGCCAGCAATGAGCAGGCGCAGGCTGCCGGGGGCTACACCATGGTCAATATCCGTGGCATCCGGGTGGCACTGGTGGCTTTCACCAAGGGCATGGGCAGTCTGGGGCTGCCGGCTGGCAGTGAGCAATGCGTCAATGTACTCTACGAAGACTACGCCAGCTCCTATCAGAAAATCAACACCACCGGCATCACCACCGTGCTGGAGGCCGTGGCCCAGCAGAAGCCTGATGTGACCATCGCCCTGCTCCACTGGGGCAGCGAATACAATGACATTCCCAGTGGCAGTCAGAAGCAGATCGTGGAGCTGATGCAGTCTCTGGGGGTCAACGCCATCATCGGCACCCATCCGCACTATGTGCAGCAGGTGCTTTTCGATGCCGACCGGGGCAGTGTGCTGGCCTATTCTCTGGGAGATTTTTACGGTAGCGGCGAAAAGAACGGAACCTACTATTCCGCCCTGTTGCATCTGGAGGTCACCCGGGACAATACCACCGGCCAGACCAAAATCACCGCCTGTGATGCCACCCCCGTCTATCTGCTGACACCGGAGCGGGACGAGGAGCCCATGCGCCTGGTGCGCATGGATGCCGCCATTGCAGGCTACGAGGATGACCATATCCACAAAGTCACCCAGACAGCCTACGAAAATCTCCTCTACGCCCGCAAACGCGTCCTGTCCCGCCTGGAAACCGGAAGCTGAAATAATCCCAAAAATGGTGTGCAGCGCCCCGCGCCGCACACCATTTCTGTTTTTCCCCGACAGGTTTTTATGCGCCGTAATAGGCGGACAGGTACATTTGGCGGATCTCACGCATCAGCGGGTAGCGGGGGTTGGCGCCGGTGCACTGGTCATCGAAGGCCTGCTCCACCATTTCATCGAGAGTGGCGAGGAACTCCTGCTCTCCGATGCCGTATTCCCGGATGGTCTTTTTGATTCCGACACGGGCCTTCAGCTCCTCCAGCGCGGCGATCAGGGACTCCAGCTTTTCCTGATCGGTCTGGCCGGGCAAGTGCAGATAGTCCGCAATCTCGGCATAGCGGGCCAGGGTATGGGGGTGATCATACTGGGAGAAGGTGCCCATTTTTACCGGATTTTCCGCCGCGTTGAAGCGCAGCACATGGCAGATCAGCAGCGCATTGGCCACGCCATGGGGCAGATGATGGAATGCGCCCAGCTTGTGAGCCATGGAGTGGCACACCCCAAGGAAGGCATTGGCAAAGGCCATACCCGCCATGGTGGCCGCATTGGCCATGTTCTCTCTGGCCCGGGGGTCACTCGGGCCGTTTTCATATGCCCGGGGCAGGTTCTCAAACACCATTTTCAGACTGCGCAGGGCAAGGCCGTCGGTATAATCCGTGGCCAGCATGGAAGCGTAGGCTTCCAGCGCGTGGGTGGCTGCATCGATACCGGAGGCGGCGGTCAGCCCTTTGGGGGCGTTCATCATCAGATCCGCATCCACAATGGCCATGTCCGGCATCAGCTCATAATCCGCCAGCGGATATTTGACCCCGGTCTTTTCATCGGTGATGACGGCGAAGGGGGTCACCTCGCTGCCGGTACCGGCGGATGTGGGAATGGCCACAAAATACGCCTTTTCTCCCATTTTCGGGAAACCGTAGACCCGCTTGCGGATATCCACGAAACGCATAGCCATATCCTCGAAATCCGCGTCCGGATGCTCATAGAGCACCCACATGATCTTGGCCGCGTCCATGGCGGAGCCGCCGCCGATGGCGATGATCAGATCCGGCCGGAAAGCGGCCATGGCCGCCGCGCCCTCCCGGGCACAGGAAAGCGTGGGGTCGGGTGCCACATTGTAGAAAGCGGTGTGGGTGATGCCCATGGCATCCAGCTCCTCCTCCACCGGGCGGGTATAGCCGTTCTGATAGAGGAAGCTGTCTGTGACCAGAAATGCCTTTTTCTTCCCGGCCAGCTCCGCCATGGCCACTGGCAGGCAGCCCTTTTTGAAGTAGATCTTATCCGGAGAACGGAACCAGAGCATGTTTTCTCTCCTTCTTGCCACGGTTTTGATATTCAGCAGATGCCGCACGCCCACATTTTCCGACACGGAGTTGCCGCCCCAGCTGCCGCAGCCCAGCGTCAGGGAGGGGGTCAGGCGGAAATTGTAAAGATCTCCGATACCGCCCTGCGCCGAGGGGGTGTTGACCAGAATGCGGCACGCCTTCATCCGCTGGGAGAAGCGATCCAGCTTTTCTTTGGCCGTGCGGGTACTCAGATACACGGCAGCGGTATGGCCGAAGCCGCCGTCCTCCAGCAGCCGCTGAGCCATGTCACATGCCTGCTCAAAGGAGGCCGCACGGTACATGGCCAGCACAGGCGACAGCTTTTCATGGGCGAAGGGCTCCGAAGGCTCCACACTGGTGACCTCCGCAATGAGGATTTTTGTATCCTCCGGTACCTCGATCCCCGCCAGTGCGGCGATGGTGGCGGCGCTCTGGCCTACGATTTTTGCATTGACGGAGCCGTTGACCAGCAAAATCTGCCGCAGCTGCTCAGCCTGCTCCGCAGACAGGATCAGGCAGCCCCGGGCGGCAAATTCGGCGCGCACCGCCTCGTAGATCTCATCGGCCACTATGACCGACTGCTCCGAAGCGCAGATCATGCCGTTGTCAAAGGTCTTGGAATGGATGATGGAGGAAACGGCCATCATCAGATCGGCGCTGCTGTCGATCACCGCCGGGACATTGCCGGGGCCAACACCCAGCGCGGGCTTGCCGGAGGAATAGGCCGCGTGTACCATGCCCGGGCCGCCGGTAGCCAGCACCAGATCCACACTGGTCATCACCAGATTGGTCAGCTCCAGCGACGGCTGGTCGATCCACGCAATGATCCCCTCCGGCGCGCCGGCGGCCACGGCCGCCTCCAGCACGATACGGGCCGCCTCCGCCGTGGCCCGTCGGGCCCGGGGATGGGGGCTGATGATGATGCCGTTGCGGGTTTTCAGGCAGATGAGCGCCTTGAAAATGGCGGTGGAGGTGGGATTTGTGGTGGGCACCACGGCGCCGATGACACCGATGGGCTCCGCGATCTTGACGATGCCATAGGAGGTATCTTCTTCCAGCACACCGCAGGTTTTTTCGTGCTTGTAGGCGTTATAGATATATTCCGAGGCGTAGTGATTTTTGATCACCTTGTCCTCAACGATGCCCATGCCCGTCTCCTCGACAGCCAGTCTGGCCAGATAGATCCGGGATTTATTGGCAGCCGAAGCCGCCGCCAGAAAAATCCGGTCAACCTGCTCCTGGGTAAAGGTGGCAAACTGCTCCTGCGCGCGGCGGCAGCGGGCAATGGCCTGCCGAAGCTCTTCGGCTGTGGTGATGGGAGAATAGGAAGTTGCCATAAAAATCGCTCCTTTTCGCTAATCCGATATCGGTTATTTTTTATCGGTTTCTTTTTATCGATATACTATCACTGATTTCTTCGCCTGTCAAGCCCTGATTTGCCTGCATAGAAAAATTTTCGGCGCATAGGCTGTGGTACAAACCATAGGAGGGATCCCCATGCGCAAAATCGGATGTTTACTGACTGCGTTGAGCCTGCTCATCTGCCTGACGGCCGTCCCGGCGGCGGGCACCGGTGTGGAGGTTGCCGGCAAAAGCGCCCTGCTGATGGATGCCGCCACCGGCACCGTGCTGTACGAAAAGAACGCCCACGAAAAGCTCTCCCCGGCCTCCGTGACGAAGGTAATGACCCTGCTGCTGATCATGGAGGCGCTGGACAGCGGCGTGATCGGCTGGGAGGATCCGGTCACGGCCTCTGCCGCCGCAGCGGCCAAGGGCGGCAGTCAGATTTTCCTGAAAGAAGGGGAGACCATGACTGTCACCGAGCTGCTCAAGGCCATCACCGTCAGCTCCGCCAACGATGCCGCCTGCGCCATGGCCGAATACATCGCAGGCTCCGAGGCCGCTTTTGTCAGCCGGATGAACCGCCGCGCAGCCCAGCTGGGGATGCAGGACACCAACTTTGTCAACTGCACGGGTCTGGATGACAGCGCCGATGCTGCCGAACATCTGACCTCTGCCTATGACATCGCCCTCATGTCCCGGGAGCTGATGGTCTACCACCCGGCGATCACCCGCTACACCACCATCTGGATGGACACGGTGCGCGGCGGCACCTTCGGTCTGGCCAACACCAACAAGCTCATCCGCTTCTACCCCGGGGCGTTGGGGCTGAAAACAGGCTACACCTCCCGGGCAGGGTTCTGCCTGTCTGCCTGTGCCCAGCGGGAGGAGCTGCTGCTGATCGCCATAGTGCTGGGGGCGGACAGCTCCGCCGAGCGGTTCACCGCCTGCCGCCAGCTGCTGGACTACGGCTTTGCCGGCTACGCGCTGGTGGACGCATCCCAGACCGCCCGGGTGCCGGTGACGCTGGGACAGCAGGACAGTGTGGCCGCCGTGCCCGGCGCAGATACCAGGCTTCTGATCGACAAAAGCCAGCGCAATCAGGTCACCACCCGGCTGGAGCTGGAGCCCTCCGTCTCCGCGCCGGTCAGTCTGGGGCAGCGGCTGGGCACTCTGACCGTCCACGCCGGGGAGCAGGTGCTGGCACAGATCCCCATGGTGGCCGAAAGCGCCGTGCTGCGCAAAAGCTGGGGGCAGATTTTCCTGCGGGTGCTGCGCGCGATTTCCATGGGCTAAGGGACCATTGCATTTTCCCCTTTTTTCCTGTATAATCAGGAAAAAAGTATGCAGGGAGGGCACATGGCCATGAACGAGCTGGAAATCATCCACCATCGGCAGATCGATGGGCTGAGTCTGTTTTTCGACACAGTCGATTATCGCACCCCCCATGTCCATCCGGAATGGGAGCTGATCTGGATCCTGGATCAGCCTCTGTCCGTCACCTGCGGCAGTGCCCGCTACACGGTGCAGCCGGGGCAGATGGTGCTGTTCAATCCCAACGAGCCCCATGAATTTCACCGGTTGGAGGGAAGCTGTACCTTTCTGTGTCTGCAACTGTCCCCTAAAAGCCTGCCCCAGACCCTGCCGGTGCATGTGGATGAGCGGCTGCCCCATCTGCACATGTCGGATGCGGAGCTGGCGCAGCTGCGCCGGAGTCTTTGCCGCTGTTTGACTGCGTATCTGGAAAAGCGGGATCATTTTGCCCTGTACTGCATGGGGCAGGGCTGTCTGGCCCTGCATCAGCTGCTGTGCGCCCTGCCCGGGCACCTGCGCACCCGGGAGGAAACGCAGAATATCGACCGGCGCAACGCCCGGCTCAAGCGGCTCATCCGCTTTGTCGATGAAAACTATATGCAGAAGCTGCGGCTGGCAGACTTTGCCCAGGCGGAGGGCTGCTCGCTGGGCTACATGTCCCGCTTCGTCAAAAGCACCATGAATCAGACCTTTCAGGAATACGTCACTTCCGTCCGGTTCAACTGCGCCTGCCAGCTGATCGCCGCCGGGCAGACCCGGATGCTGGAGGTGTGCATGGATGCCGGATTCTCCGATTACCGGTATTTTTCCCGGGAATTCCGGCGGCAGTTCGGCATGACCCCGGAGGAATACAGCCGCTACACCCGGCGGCTGGATCTGGAGGCCGCGGTGGTTCGCCACAGTCTCCACTCCGTGGAGCGGTTCTATTCCCCGCAGGAGAGCCTGCTGCTGCAGGAAAAGTACGGCCTCATGCCCGAATGACTTTTGCGCACTTTTGGTGCAAGGGGGCGTCAGGGATGCCGCCCCCTACGGCAATCATCCGGCAGGCCGGTCATCCGACAAACGGGCCGATGTGGGCATCGGCCCTACGATGGCCGGATAGAAGTACAATCCCCGTTTTTTCGACAGCCCGGAAGACCCGGGGGATTGCCACACCAGTGTGCGCACTGGTTCGCAATGACAGTTCTCTTTACACCAGCGTGCGCACTGGTTCGCAATGACAGTTCTTTTTAACCATCCCAAAACTCCGGCCTGTGCGGCCGGAGTTTTTGTTCATGGGCGGGTTTTCCCTCAGATTGCACCCCTTTATGATATTGTACAAAGAAATCGCCGTGAAATTGGCCATTTCGCTGAAAATCCGGAAAAGGTCAAAATAGTCCAATAAAAAGCGGAATTGGTCAATGAAAACGCCGCTGCCCTGTATTATACTGATTGTAACTATTCATACCATTACGGAGGTAACACCCATGGAATACTATATCGGTGTGGATCTGGGAACCTCGGCGCTGAAGCTGCTGCTGGTGGACGAGCAGGGTCAAATCCTCAACGAGGTGACCCGGGAATATCCGCTGGAATTTCCCCATCCCGGCTGGAGCCAGCAGAACCCGGCAGACTGGAAGCAGGCCGTGCTGACCGGCATTCCGGAGCTGCTGAAGGGCTTTGACGGTTCGCTGGTGGCTGGACTCGGCTGCGGCGGCCAGATGCACGGCCTCGTGGTGCTCGACGAGCAGGACAATATCATCCGCCCGGCGATTTTGTGGAACGATGGCCGCACAGCCGCACAGGTGGACTACCTCAACGAGGTCATCGGCCGGGAGCAGCTGTCTCAGATGACAGCCAACATTGCCTTTGCCGGCTTTACCGCCCCGAAGCTGCTGTGGCTGCGGGAAAATGAGCCGGAGAACTTTGCAAAAATCGCCAAAATCATGCTGCCGAAAGATTATGTAAACTACATTCTCACCGGCGTTCATGCCTGCGATTACTCCGATGCCTCCGGTATGCTGCTGCTGGATGTGCAGCACAAGTGCTGGTCGCAGGAAATGCTGCGCATCTGCGGCGTAAAGCAGGCACAGATGCCCCGGCTGTTTGAAAGCAGTGCCTGCATCGGCACCGTCCGGCCGGAGCTGGCCGCCCAGCTGGGTCTTGGCGATCATGTGCGTGTTGTGGCCGGTGCCGGAGACAACGCTGCCGCGGCTGTAGGCACCGGTGTCGTGGGGCAGGGCGGCTGCAACATCAGCCTTGGCACCTCGGGCACCATCTTCACCTGCTCTGATACCTTCCGGGTGGATCCGAACAACGCTCTTCACGCCTTTGCTCACGCAGATGGCGGCTATCACCTGATGGGCTGTATGCTCAGCGCCGCCAGCTGCAACAAGTGGTTCTGCGAAGATATTCTGAATACCACAGATTATCCTGCTGAGCAGGCCGATATCAATGCGGAAAAGTTGGGAGAAAACCACGTTTTCTTCCTGCCCTATCTCATGGGTGAGCGCAGCCCCATCAACGATACCAACGCCCGGGGCACCTTTATCGGCATGACCATGGACACCAGCCGTGCCGATCTGGTGCAGGCGGTGCTGGAGGGC
>CAYSJX010000038.1:10987-13033 GCA_964431445.1 uncultured Oscillospiraceae bacterium
CACTGGGCATTGAAATCCCCGCCACCCGCATCTGCGGCGGCGGCAGCAAGAGCCCCCTGTGGAAAACCATTTTCGCCAACGTGCTGGGCATTCCGCTGCAGCTGGTCAAAACCGAGCAGGGCCCGGGCTACGGCGGCGCCATGCTGGCCATGGTCGGCTGTGGCCGGTTCGACAGCGTGCGGCAGGCCGCCGACACACTGGTGGAAATTGCGGACACGGTACAGCCTGACGCGGCCCTGACCGCCCGCTATGAACAGGCATACCGTAAATTCCGGCAGATCTATCCTGCCTGTAAAAATCTGTTTGCGCAACTGATGTAAGGAGGACTGTATGAAAATCTATTCCGTTTACGACCCCGCCTTCAAGCCCTACGGCCAGATCGTCTCCGGTCTGGAGCAGGCCACCGCCGAAATCCTGGAGACACTGGGCAAGACACCCATCACCGATGGGGTATGCTATGTGCCGGAGGATGCGTCCCTGCAGGCGCTGCCCGCCACGGCGGAGATTTCCGATCACTGCTTCGGCGGCATGCCGGTGCAGCTGGGCTGGTGCAACGGCCACAACACCCGGCTCAACTGCCTGGAATACCACCGGGACAGCGAGTTCAATCTGGGCACCCGGGATTTCATCCTGCTGCTGGCCCGGCAGGAGCAGATCACGGACGGTGTGCTGGACACCTCGCTGGTTCGGGCCTTCTGGGTGCCTGCGGGTACCATGATCGAAGTGTATGCCACAACGTTGCACTATGCCCCCTGCCACTGCGATGGCAACGATGGGTTCCAGGTTCTGGTTGCGCTGCCCCGGGGCACCAACACGGAGCGGCCCGGCTTTGTCCCCGTCAGCTGGGAAGATCGCCGGCTGACGGCCCGCAACAAGTGGCTGCTGGCCCATGCCGAGTCTGACGAGGCGAAAAGCGGCGCCTATGTGGGACTGACCGGCGAAAATATCGATATTTCCCAATAAAAACACAGGGGCAACGCCCCGATTTCCCCAGAAACCAAATATAATAAGGAGAGATCATTATGAAAAACATTCCCGAAGTCAAGCTCGGCATCATTGCCGTATCCCGTGACTGTTTCCCCATCGGCCTGTCCATTTCCCGCCGGGACGCCATTGTCAATGCCTATGGCGATGGCCTGTACGCCTGCCCCGTCACCGTAGAAAACGAAAAGGATGCCATGGCCGCGCTGGCCGATGTGCGCGCCCACGGTATCAACGCGCTGGTGGTCTTCCTGGGCAATTTCGGCCCCGAGACCCCGGAGACCCTGCTGTGCCGGGACTTTGACGGCCCGGTGATGTATGTAGCCGCTGCGGAAGGTGACGGTGACATGATCAATGGCCGTGGCGATGCCTACTGCGGTATGCTCAACTGCTCTTACAATCTGGGTATGCGCCATCTGAAGGCCTACATTCCCTCCTATCCCGTGGGTACCGCCGATGAAATTGCCGGTATGATCCGGGAATTCGTGCCCATCGCCCGGGGCATTCTGGGCGTGAAGGGCCTGAAAATCATCACCTTTGGCCCCCGTCCGCAGGACTTCTTTGCCTGCAACGCTCCCATCAAGGGTTTGTACGAGCTGGGTGTGGAAATCGAAGAGAACAGCGAGCTGGATCTGCTGGTGTCCTATCAGGCCCACAAGGGTGACGCGCGGATCGCCGGAATTATCGAGGAAATGCAGCAGGAAATGGGCCAGCGGGTCTATTCCGATATGCTCGAGCGGATGGCGCAGTTTGAGCTGACCCTGCTGGACTGGGCGGAAAACCACAAGGGTGCCCGGGACTATGTCGTCTTTGCCGACAAGTGCTGGCCCGCGTTCCCCGAGACCTTCGGTTTCGAGCCGTGTTATGTAAACTCTCGTCTGGCTGCCAAGGGCATTCCCGTAGCCTGCGAGGTGGACATTTACGGTGCCCTCAGCGAATACATCGGTGCCTGTGTCTCCGGTGACGCGGTGACACTGCTGGATATCAACAACTCCGTTCCCAAATATATCTACGACGAGGATATCGCCGGCAAATTCCCCTACACCATCACCGATACCTTCATGG
>CAYSJX010000039.1:0-12441 GCA_964431445.1 uncultured Oscillospiraceae bacterium
GCATTTCCAGCCAGTCTGAGGCTCCGGCTTCTTCGCGCCGCACTCGGGGCAGAATTTACCCGTGGCGGTGGCACCGCAGCTGCACTTCCAGCCGCCGGCGGGGGCCGCCTGCTGGCTCTGCTGGGCCTGCTGTTGCTGCTGACCCATGGCGACCAGATTCTGGGCGTTCATGCCGCCTCCTGCATTCATTGCCATACACATGCACATGAAACCGGTCATGGCACATGAGCTGTTTGAAGCGGCAGACTTCATGGCATCCGCCTGCGCGCCCACCAGTGTGGCGGCCGCCATGGTCGGATCGCGCATGATGGCAGTGCGCTGAGCCTGCTTGATCATCTCCGCATCTTCCTCGGGCAGCGTGACGGAGCCAAGGGCGATGCTGACCACCTTCAGGCCCCGCAGCTCGCCCCACTTGGCGGAGAGGGCCTCGTTCATGGCGTTTTCCAGATCGGTATTGTGGGTCACGATCTGATTGGGCCGCAGCTCCAGATCGGAGAGTTTGCCGAAGGCGGGCTGCATGGCGCTGATAAACTCGGTTTTCAGCTGGCTGTCCAGCTCGCTGCGGTTATACTCGGAGCTGACATTGCCGCAGACGTTGGTGTAGAACAGCAGCGGGTCTGCGATCCGGTAGGAATACACGCCGGAGCAGCGCACGGACACGTCCACGTCCAGACCGATCTTGGAGTCCACCACCCGGAAGGGGATGGGATTGGGGGTGCCGAACTTGTTGTCGATCAGCTCCTTGGTGTTGAAGTAGTACACCCGCTGATCCTTGCCGGTGTCGCCGCCGTAAGCAAAGCGCTTGCCGATGGTTTTGAAGGTCTGCTTGATGCTGTCGCCCAGCTTGCCGGCGAAAATGGAGGGCTCCGTGGAAGAATCGTATGTAAACTCGCCGGGCTCGGCGCAGACTTCCACAACCTTGCCCTGCTCCACGATGATCATGCACTGGCCGTCCGCCACGGCGATGCCGGAGCCGTTGGAAATGATGTTGTCATTGCCCTTCGTGTTGGAAGAGCGACCGGTGATGCGCTTTTCGCCCTTTCTGACCAGCACATCCTTGGGCATAGCCTCGCAGTAGAAAAATTCCTTCCACTGGTCAGCCAGTGTGCCGCCCAGCGCGCCGATTCCTGCTTTAATAAGTCCCATAGTATTGACTCCTCTCGCTTGATTTGTTTATATTTACCGGCGGAACGCCGGTAGTATATATTTTCCCGGCAAATGCCGGGGGGATACTGCAAATTATACAATAGTCAATCTGAAAAGGCAAGGCTTTTCGGTTTATTTCACCACAAGCCGCCCTTCTACTTCCCGGGAAAGGTGCTGGTGCTTCATCATGTATTCCTCCACCACATTGCGGTAGGAGGTGGCCAGCACCCGGATTTTTCCGTTGGGCTCCAGCTCCTCCGCGGTGACATTGAGAAATTCCTTCAAATTCTGGTAGTGATAGTTGGGCAGGCCCACGGTGTACAGCCCCTCCGGGGCCAGCGGCTTTCCCTCCAGCTCCAGCAGCTCGAAGCGCTGCTCGCCACGGCACCAGATCATGCGCAGGCCGTGGGAAAACTGGTAGAATTCCGTGTGATCTCCAAGGAAGGCTTCATCCCGCATGACGTAGCGCAGCATCCGCTCCAGCTGCTCTCCCGTCACCGTGAGCATATAGATGGGATCGTCATAGGCCAGGCATTCCACCAGATCGGCATAGCGCACCACGGGGCCAAGCCGTTCATTGCGGATGGCGCCGGAGCCCATGAACATGATATCCGTGCCGAAGGAGTCGCGCAGAATGTCCGCGAAGAGGTTGCCCAGCGCCGTCTCCTGATTGCGGGCGGGGTGGGTCAGCTCGTGGGCCAGCCGGGTGACGATGCGCTCATACTTTTTATCCGTCTGGCTCTTGTAATGGAGAATGTAATCCTCCATTTCCGGGTCACGGGGGCAGGTGGCGGCACTGATGGGCACGGCCTGCCATGTGAAGCTGTCGATGGCGTTGCGGTCGGTATCGACCATGATGTCGAAACGGCCGATCTGGTCGGTTCCCGTTCCGGCCTGTACAATATAAATACCGTTCACCAGCGCCGGTTCCGTGATGAAGGTGTGGGAATGGCCGCCCACGATCACGTCCACGCCCCAGTCCGGATCCAGCAGGGAGGCCAGCTTTTTGTCCTCCTCAAATCCTATGTGGGTCAGCAGTACGGTAAAATCAATGTCGATGGCGTTGTAGGCGTTGCAGATTTTGCCGACCTCCTCCGCCGCTTCCCCGATATCCACGAAGGCGCCGATGGTATCGTCCGCCCGGGTCTGGGACAGCACGTCATTGGTGATGATGCCGATGAAGAGGATCTTCATCCCGTCCACTTCCGCAATGTAATAGGGCTGGAACATCCGCTTGCGATTGTTTTTTATGTAGAAATTGGCGTTGATGATGGGAAAATTGGCACATTTTTCCAGAAACAGCAGGTGGGCCAGGCCGTAATCCACCTCGTGATTGCCGATGGTCACCACATCCGGCCCCAGCAGATTCATGATGCCGATGGTGGACATGCCCTTAAACTCGGAGTCGATCACGGAGCCGCGGAACATATCCCCGGCGATGGCGTAGATCACGTTTTTCTCCGTTTCCCGGACATGGTTTACATAACCTGACAACAGAGACACGCCGCCCACCAGCTCGCCATCGAGCTTTTCCGCCAGAAAATCTCCGTGCATGTCATTGGAATGCAGAAGTGTCAGCTTTTTCAGATTTTTCATGTAATATCCTCCTGTCCGGTTTTTCCTTCTCTCTCCCCGATGGCAGCGCGGCTGCCACCCGGGAGAAAGGGCGGTGACGGAGCTTTCCGCCACCGCCCGGAATATATGGGATCAGAACTGCTTCTTCCGGCCAATCACGGTCACGGCCCCGGCGCTGACCACCAGCAGCACCGCCCAGATGGCGATGCCGTCGGCCGTTTCGGCGGGAACCTGCTCGATTTCGGCGGTTTCGCTGTAGCCGCAGACGGTGCAGGTGTGCTTCTTCTCACTCTTGGCCTCCACGGTGGGCTCGATCACGACTTCCCAGTCACCGTACTTGTGGACTTCTCTGCCCTGCTCTTCGCCGCAGTCGCATTCCTCCCAGTGCTCATGCTCGTCATGCTTCTGGGTGAAGTCGTGGGTGTGAACGGTATAGGTATTGGTGAAGAGCATCTCCCCGGCAGGCTCTTCGGCGGGGGTGTAGAAAACGCCGTCGTCGCTTTCCTCGGCGGTGGTGGCATAGACCACATAGACCTGGCGCTGCTGCTCGTCATACTCCGGTGTCACGAACCAGACGACATCGCTGTAGCTCCAGCCCTCGGCGCTGCCCTTGACTTCCCGGACATAGAAGCCCTCGCACAGCATGGCATCGATCCGGGAAGCGGGGCCGGTGAAGACGATCTCGCCGTCAAATTTGCCCACGCCATCGGTCTTGACCTCGGCGGTGCAGGAAACCTGGGCATATTCCTCGGAATCGCTGTTGCCGATGCCGAAGATCTCCAGCCGGAAGATCTCTTCACCGGGGGCCGTATTGTCGCCCTGCTTGACTTCCTTGACAAAGGGGAGCTTCAGGGAGATGTAATTCTCGGTGTAGATGTTGGTGAAGGACATCTGGGTCGCCGGGGTATTGCTGTCGGCCTCAAATTCACCGTCCACGATCTTGCCCTTGAAATAATCCAGGGTGACGGTCATGGCGGGTGCTTCCGCATCCAGAGAGTTGACTGTATGATCATGGTGCCGCATGACGCACCAGACTGCATCGTCATTTTCCCAGCCTTCCGCGATCTCGTTCTTTTCCCGGACAAGGATGCCCTCGTCCAGCAGGTTCAAAATGGCACCGTAGTCATTGTGGGTGATGGTGAAATACTGCTCGGTCGCCCCATCGCCCTCGATGAAGAAGCTGAGTTTCTCAATGTTGAAGTTTTCGATGGGGTTGTTGCTGCCGGTCACCGCATTGTCGACCTCCAGCTCGAAGAAACGGAGCGCCGGTGCGACCTTGCCGCCCAGCTCCACGATCTTGGAGAAGGGAATGACCACAGGAACGGCCTCCAGCACGGGGAGCTTGTAATAGGAAGTATGTGTCTGTTCACCATTCACCATGTTCTCATTGTATGTATCGACAAACTCACAGGGCTCGCCGTTGAGCAGCAGCGGAACCTTATTCGGATCGAAAGAATCGGCAAAGCCGGCGGTGTCATCGGGATGGGCCCAGAAGCGAATCAGGAAATAATACTGCTTTCCGGCCTTGAGATACTCGTCAGCGGTCGTAAGGCCGTTCATTTCATCACAAACGCCCTGCTGATAAATGTAGGTTTCCGTCATGGCACTCGTCTTTCCGGAAGACACCTGGCAGGACTCCGTGGGCAGGCCATAGCCGTAGCCGTTCAGGGTAAACTCTGTGGAAGTCACCTGATCCTCGTCGTTGACGGCTGCCAGTGCGGACATGGGCAGAACCGACAGCAGCAGCGCCAGCACCAGCAGGATACTGATAGATACTTTCTTCATACAAAATCCTCCTCAAATTTTACTGAGCGGATGCTCAGAATTTTTTCTTTCCGGATGTTGTGACCATGCCCAGCGCGCACAGGCCGGAGATGGCCAGCAGCGCCATCCACAGGCCGATGCCGTCACCGGAGGGCGGGACATCGGAGCCATCGGGGTTGGAGGGCTCGGTGGGGGAAGACGGTTCGGTGGGCTCGGCGGGATCCGTGGGCTTGGTGGGATCGCTGGGATCCGTGGGCTTCTCGGGGGTATCATCGCCACCGGGAACGCTCGGCTCCTCAACGGCCGGGAAGCTGTATTGCAGCGTGACAGATTCCATGCCCAGCGTCACAACGTTGGCCGCCGCTCCGTTCAGGGTAAAGACCGTGTCGGAGGTAAAGATATGGCCGTCCGCCACTTCCAGCTCCACTTTGATGGTGTAGATTTTTCCGGTTTCAAAGGTGCTGCCGATGGGAACATCGTTTCCGCCCTCGTCCAGCCACGCGGTATTGGCAATGGTGCAGCCGGTCTCGGTGGTTGCGGCAGAGGAAGCCGTTGCGCCGGAGGCCGGGGCCGTGACCGTCAGCGCCACACTGGCGATGGGTGCCGCGCTCAGGCTGGGGAGGATCTCGGTTCTGGTGCTTCTGCAGCCTTTCCGGGTGCAATGGAAGACCTTTGTGCCGGTTGCGGTCTGGGTCGGCTCAAGGGTGACTGTGCCTTTGTCCCAGCTGTGGCGCATTGCGGGGAGCTTGGCCCCGTTATGCAGGATTTCGCCGCAGTCCACGCACTTTTTCTTGCCGGTATGGCCGGTTTTGGTGCAGGTCGGCGCACGGAAGCCATCGAGCGTTGTGTTCTCATGGTTGTTCGGGTTCGCGGGCAGGGTTCTGCCGGACTGAAGTTTTTTGTTGCAGTCCTTGCAGTAGGTGTCGCCGGAGTAGCCGGGCTTCACGCAGGTGGGTTTTTCCAGATCACGCCGCTCGGTTTCGCCGTGCCTGTAGCCCAGATCTTCGCCCTTTTTGATATCGCCGCATTCACTGCACCGGAAATCGCCGGTGTAGCCCCGCTGGGTGCAGGTAGCCTCCACCGCAGTGCCTTCGACCAGCTCCCATGTGCCCTCATGCTCGGTGCTGGGGGCGGGGACGATGGTGCCGATTCTGCCGATGATCTGACCGCAGTCCACGCAGACCTCATCGCCGGTGTAGCCTTCATACATGCAGGCGGCCTGTACCCGGTTTACCACCCGCGTGCCGTTTTCGTGCTTACATTCTCCGTAGATCGGGGTGAATTCCATCCAGCCGCCGCCATGGACATGATAGTCCTGCTCATACTCCTCCGCGGTGGGCACATCCGTCCACCAGCTGCCGTCATTTCTTTCAATATCCAGATCAATTCTGCGGCCACTGATCTCAATGGTTTTGTATTTTCCGTCCACCTTCTCGAGGTAGTCGGTATACACGCATTTCCAGCCGACGACCTTCCAGCCGTCCCGCTGCTGGGGGAAGAGCTGGACGATATCATCGGGCCCGGCCAGACAGGTACTCTTAAACACCTCTGTCGGCCCTTCATTATTATAGATCCGCACGGCCGCGTTTCTGGCGGTGACCAGCGTGAGATCAGGTGTCCATGCAAGCCCGTTGTTTGCGTCGTGCAGGTCTCTGCCGCTGAGGGTGTACTCGCACTGGCGGCATTGCAGCATATACTGGCCGGCGCCGGACGCAGTAGGATGGGCATAAACCGTCGGGATATATTCGTGCTGTTCGTAGATGACGGCCGAGCAGCCCTCCACCGTGCAGCGCAGGGGATGCACCATATCGGTGCAGTTGGCCTCCAGGAATGCCATGGCATCCGGATCGGTATAATCGATGGGCACCTCATAATGATGGGCGTGCTTTTCAATATACCGCTTCGCGCCGCAGTCGAGGCAGGTATACTTATAAAACTCCTTGTAACCGTCGAACGTGTCGGCGTTGGGATCGATCTTCGAGGCCATCACGATTTCCGGCGTGCCGTAAGTATGGGGCATGGGTGTCTTGTACATGGGGTCTACCCGATCATCGCCTTCGCTCTCCCGCTCGCCGCAGCAGTAGTACAGGTGACCGCCATCCTGATTGACCCACGCCCATAAGGTGTATGGGTTATCTTTGAACCAGATCTGATAGTCTCTTCCGATGAAATTTTCCAGGCAACAGTTATAGACATGGGAGGCCTTCAGCGTGGCCGCTTCGGAGTCGGCGGTGAACAGCACCGTCCCATCGGAGGAGATCAGGGTGACCCGGCAGAAATACTGCCGAACGTTGGCGCAGGCATCCACAGGGACACTGATGGTCAGCTTCGCAGTCTGGGCACCGGAAATTTTGCCCTTCAGCTCCGCCAGACGATCGCCGTCTTCCACAGGATATGCATCACTGCTGCCTTCATATCTGTAGTACCACTGATAGCGCAGCATACCCTGGCCGGCCGCCATGACCGTGACCTTGAAGGAGACCGTGTTGTTATTGGGGCACAGGGGATCGTCCGCCTTCGCCTCGGCATCGCTGACCTTGCTGCGCACATCCTTGGGATGCTGGGTGAACACGATCGGCTCTGCCGCGTCATAGCCGCAGACGATGCACTTCTTCTCCGCGTTGAACATGTGGGTGGCCCTGTTCAGCTCTTCCTTACACTGGCGGCACTGCTGCCAGTGGGAGATCGCGTTGGTCTGCCAGTCGCTGCCCGGCTTATGGGTATGGCTGCCGCCGGCGCACGCGCCATCCGTGTGGTGGGCTTTGCACTGGTAGCAGTCGAAGCAGTAGTCCTCTTCGCCAACGCACTCGATGCACTTGTCGCAGACGGAGCAGTACAGATAGTCTTCATAGCAGTTGTTGCAATCGGACTCGCCGCAGTGCCGGTTTTCGGACTTGGCGCACGCATCGCACATGCCGCAGCCTTCGCAGATGGCCGTATCCTCGGCGCAGGCATGGCACTCAGAGCAATGGTCGGCTTCATTGGCGCAATCGGCGCAATAGCCGCAGCCGTCACACAGATCTGCGCAGTCCCCGCAGGCACCGCAGTCGGGGCACAGGTCACCGGAATCGAAATGCCCATAGCACACGGAGCAGTGTTCATCCGGGTTGCACGATTCGCACTCATGGCAGGTCTCGCAATACTGCGTACACTCGGGGCAGCGGCCGCAGTCCTCACACAGGTCTACACTCTTCCCACAGGCCTCACAGTCGGGACAATGCACATCATCATTGCAGGATATGCACTTTCCGCAGTAGGAGCAGCTGTCGGTACACTCCCAGCAGTAGTTGCAGCCGGGGCAGTGGCCCACATCCCCGAAGCACATGCCGCAGTACTCGCAGACATCACTGTCGCCCTCGTGGCACTCCAGGCACTTCTTGCCGCAGCGTTCACAGGTCTCAGAGCAGTCAAAGCATCTGCCGCACTCTTTGCAGACGGAGGAAACACAGTTGCTGCAGCGATTACACTCCGAACATCCAAAGCTCGAGCCCTCGACCTCGGTAATGATGTCTCCGAGATAGCAGTGATTGCAGTCGGGACAATAGTCGAAGTCATCGTGGCACTCCAGACAGAGGTCATGACTTTCACCATTCCAGTACGAGCATTTTTCAATGCACTCTTCACATCTGCGGCATTGATTGCAGAAGGGGATCTCCTTTTCACCCTCCGCATTCAGCAGGCACTGGCCGCAGCTCTCGCAGGCATAGCCATCGTGGTCATTAAAGCAGAGATGGTCTGTTCCCTCGCTGCACATACCGCCGCAGTCCTCGTCATAGCAAAGACCGCAGTAGGAGCAGATTTCATAGTTATCCGTACACAGGGCGCACTTGCCGCAGTTGAAGCACAGCTCCATGCCGTCCACGCAGTTGATGCACAAGCCGCACTCGATGCAGATCTCCGCATCCTCCGATACGCAGCAGGTACCAACGCCGCATTCTAAGCAGCTGTAGTCATCCGGGCGGATTTCCCCGCAGTTGGTGCAGTGCCACTCTTCATAGCAGTCATAGTAATCGCTGTCCGGGCCGCAGTGAACGCCGCCCATGCCGCAGTCACACATCCAGTCGCCCCAGATGTACTGGCCGCAGAAGTCACAGTTATCGCCCTCTTCCCATTCATCATCGGCGTGGGCGTGGTGCGCAGGCATCAGCCCGGCCACCATGATCAGGCACAGCAGAATGCTCAAGATCCGAACTCTCATCTTTTTCACGTTTGTTCCTCCTTATCGGGGTTGTTCACCACGCCTTACCTGCGCGGCGCGCGGCTGCCGCGTTGACCCGGCGGGGGGTCGGGGATTTTCCTTCCGTGAAGGGGCGTTTTGCGCCAACTTCGCCATTGACGCGGTTTGAAACGAATGGTATAATAAACAAATAGACAGAAACTCCGTACCTCTCCGCGCGGCCACGCGGAAAGGCATCGGTGTATCACGCATACCCGGGCGGACTTTGACTTCATTGGCGTGCAGGCAAGGTGCTTTCCCGAAGGGAAAGGGGTACCCGGGTATCCATTGCGAAACGGCAGGAGAATATACCCTCCTTATAACTCTCCCACGCTTAACTATTATACGGAAACTGCCCGTTTTGTCCCCCCCAAAAAGGCCCAAATTGGGGGGAACGTGCCCGGATTTTTTCGCCGGGGCGGCAAAAGTCCGTGGCTCACACAATGCAGGAGGTTTATTTATGAAAAGAAGAGGAATTCTGGCCATTGCGCTGGCCACCGTCATGCTGGCCCTGTGCTTCACCGGCTGCGCCGGGCAGCCCGCCCTTGACCCGGACAATCCGGTCACCCTGACCATCTGGCACGTCTACGGTAGCCAGACCACATCCCCCCTCAACGATGCCATCGATGTGTTCAACAATACCGTTGGCAAGGAGAAGGGTGTCATCATCCGGGTCGAGCTGGTGACCGATTCCGGCAAGATTGACGAAGCCCTGAACGCCGTGCTGACCCATGCCCCCGGGGCGCAGGCGCTGCCCGATCTGTTCGTGGCCTATCCCCGGATGGCCGAGCAGTTTGAAGACGGCACGCTGCTGGATTTTCAGGACTATTTTACGGCGCAGGAGCTGTCCCAATACCAGCAGGATTTCCTTTCCGAGGGGTATTTTGACGGCAAGCTGCTGATGCTGCCCATCGCCAAATCCAGCGAGCTGGTGTTCGTCAACAAGACGATTTTCGACCGTTTCTCCGCAGCCACCAATGTGACCGTGGACTGCTTTGCCACCATTGAGGGCATTATGGAGGCGTGCAATACCTATTATGACTGGTCTGACGGCGGCACCATGTTCCAGATCAACGATTTTTACCACTATTTCCTGGCCAACATGACCGCGCTGGATGCCGCCTTCATTCAGGACGGAAAGATCAACGCCGGCTCCGATGCCTTCGAGCAGGTCTTTACCCCCGTGGCCAAAGCCGGAATTTACGGCGGCCTGTGCGTTGGGGACGGCTACGCCTCCGACCGCTGGAAAACCAGTGAGATCATCGCCAGCTCCGGCTCCACCGCGGGCATTCTGTACCTGCGTGACCATGTGACCTACCCGGACAACACCACGGAAGATATCGAGACACTGGTGCTGCCCTATGCGTGTCTGGCCGGCAGCAGGCCCACCGTGGTGCAGCGCGGCGGCGGACTGTTTGCCGTCAAGAACGAGGATCCCCGAAAAAACGAGGCCGCGGCCATTTTCGCCAAATGGATCGCCCAGTCCCAGAATAATCTGGGCTTCGTCACCGCCTCCGGCTACCTGCCCGTGACGAACGAGGGCTTCGATGCCCTGCTGGACGGCTCCGTGAACGTGGAAAACGAAAAATACCGGATGCTCTACAGCGCCGTGGCCGATCAGTACACCGACGGGTACGCCTTCTGCAGTGTGCCCCTGTTTGCCGGTGCGGCCGACGCCCAGAAGGGCTTCGAGGCCCTGATCAAGTCCACCCTCTCCGCCGCTCATGGGGAATATGTGTCCCGTGTGCAGGCCGGCGAAAACGGGGATGAAGTCATGACCGAGTTGCTTTCCGAGTCCCTGACCCGGGTTCGCGAGGCCCTGCAATAACCCGGAGGGACAACGAAAATGGCAAGCAGCAACTTTTCCCTCCGGGAGCTGCTCTCCGGCTTTCGCAGGCAGAGCCTTTCCATGCGCCGCAGGTTTGTGCTGTGCCTGATTACCTTTCTGGTGCTGGTCGTTGCGGTGCTGCTGACCTTATTCAGCCTGTTCGATGTGACAAATTCCGCCAATGACGAGCTGGAGCAGCTGCTCAACCAGCAGCTGAATTATTCCGCGAACCAGATGTACCGGGATATGGACAAGCTGGCCGTCTGCGCCGTGGAATTTTCCCACCAGATGAGCGCCCAGCTGGAAGATTTCGGCATCCCCTTTGACCTGCTGAAAAACAATGTCGAGGCGCTGACCGCCCTGCAATCGCAGACCTATGAGACAGTTTTCAACAATATGCGCATTGCCGATTGCAGCGGTGCCTTCTTCATTCTCAATACCACGGTCAACAATTCTCTGGAGGATACATATTACTCCGGTCTGTACCTGCGCTATGCCAATGTGGGCTCGGATATCACCCTGCGCAACTCCGTGTGCATGTTCCGGGGAGCCTCCAATGTAGCCCGGCAGCAGGGCATCAACCTGTTCAGCACATGGGAATGCGAACTGAAAGCCGGCACCTTCCCCCAGATGGAGGCGGTGCTGCGCCAGCTGGAAAGCGACCCGGCCAGAGGCTATCTGCTGACAAAGGCCTACAAGCTGCCCGACGCATGGGAAAAGGTGCGGCTGCTGTGCGCCCCCATATCCGACAGTAACGGGCAGGTCATCGGCGTGTGCGGCTTTGAGCTGAGCGACCCCTTCTTCCGCTCCGCCTATCAGGCCTTCGATGCCGAGCAGCCCTTTCTGATCAGCGCTTTGATCGAGCAGGAGGGCAGTGTCTACACCGGCCAGTTCGCCGCCAACCATTCCGGCTACGCGCCAAATTTGCAGGGACAGCTGTCCGTCACCCACAAGGACGGGTTTGAGATTTTTTCCGACGCCAACATGACCCTGATCGGCAAAATGCAGACCCTGCGCGTGGGGCATTCGGAGCATACCGTGGCGGTCATGCTGCCCCAGATTCAGTATGAGCAGCTTGTCAGCAGCACCATTTGCAAAACCACACTGCTGCTGGTGGCCGTATCCGTTCTGGCCATCGCCCTGAGTGTGATGATCAGCCACCGCTACATCCGCCCCATTCTCAAAACCGTGGAGCGGCTGAAAACCGGCCAATTTGAGGACGATGGACGTGTTTCGGAATTTTCCGATCTTTTCGAATATCTGGCCGAGCAGGACAGGGTCAATGAAGAGGCCCTCGATCGCCTGCGCCGGGAAAAAGCCGATGCCGTCACCGCCGCCAGCGAGCTGCAATGCAAATTCGATGCCACCGCCCGGCAAAATGAGCGTCTGGCCTACTCCCGCAAGGAAGAAATCGACCCCTACGACTACGAAAATTTCAAAAACGGCCTGAAAATGCTGACCGGCAAGGAGCGGGAGGTATTCGACTATTATTTGCAGGGCAAAACCGTGAAGGAGATCATCGCCATCACCGGCCTGCAGGAGTCCACCGTCCGCTTCCACAATAAAAACATCTATTCCAAGCTGGGCGTTCACTCCCTGAAACAGCTCCTGCGCTACGCCGCCATCGCCACCCAGGAAGAACCGGAAGACCAGCCATAGTACCGTCCGCCCCAGCGCCGTTGCCGAACCCGGGTGCAACCGTGTAAAAAAGAAGTGTCATTGCGAACCAGTGCGCACACTGGTGTGGCAATCCCCCCGTCCTTCCGGGCTGCCGGAAAAACGGGGGGATTGTTACTTCTAACCGGGGATTGCCACAGCGGCTGCGCCGCTTCGCAATGACACATTTTTGTTTTTTCGTCTAACCGGGGGATTGCCACGTCGGCCTCCGGCCTCCTCGCAATCAACACGAATT
>CAYSJX010000040.1:0-12347 GCA_964431445.1 uncultured Oscillospiraceae bacterium
GAGCATATTTTTACCTCACTTGTGTATTTTCATCAGTGCGTCCAGCAGGGCCTGCAGGTCCTCCTGACCGTAAAATTCCAGTTCAAAGCGCCCCTTGCGCTTGCCGTTGACGATTTTGACCCCACGCCCCAGATGGCGGCTGAGGGTCTTTTCGCATTCGGCCACATAGTCCACCGCGAGGGTGGTCTCCTCCGGCTCCGGGGCCGGGGTGCGGGACATGTTTTTGCACAGCAGCTCCGCCTGCCGCACGGACAGACCCAGTGCCATGATTTTCTGCGCGGCGGCCAGCTGCTTCTTTTCCGATGACAGACTCAAAAGTGGCCGGGCGTGACCGGCGGTGAGCTTCCCCTCCCGCAGATATTGCAGCAGCACCTCCGGCAAATTCAGCAGCCGCAGGGCATTGGCCACAGCGCTGCGGGATTTTCCCACCCGGGCGGCGGCCTCCTCCTGAGTCATGCCGTATTCGTCCATGAGGCTGCGGTAGCCCATGGCCTCTTCCACCGGGTTGAGATCCTGCCGTTGCAGGTTTTCGATCAGGGCCAGCTCCCGAACCTTGCGGTCGTCTGCTTCGATGACCACGGCGGGAACCTCCTGCAATCCCGCGATCCGGGCGGCACGCCAGCGGCGTTCGCCGGCGATGATCTGGTAGTAGCCGGGTGTGGTCTCCCGCACCGTCAGTGGCTGCACGATGCCGTGAGTGGAGATGGAGTCGGCCAGCGCGGCCAGCTGCTCCTCGTCAAAGTCCCGGCGGGGCTGATCCGGGTTCGGCTCCACCCGATGCAGGGGCAGCAGCTTATAGGGGCTGTCGGCGGTGGGGGTATCATAGTCCCCAAGCAGCGCCCCGAGGCCCCGTCCGAGGCCCTTGTTGGATGCCATATAACTCTTCCTTTCCTTTCAAATCAAAGCCGCCCCGCGATTTCCTTTGCCATGGCACGGTAAGCGGCGGCACCACGGCTGGTACGGTCGTAAGCCGTGACCGGCAGGCCGTGGCTGGGTGCTTCCGACAATCGCACATTGCGGGGCACCACACTGGTGAGTACCTTGCCGGGGAAATGGCGGCGCACCTCCTGCGCCACCTGGGTGGAGAAATTGGTGCGGCCGTCAAACATAGTCAGGGCCACGGCGAAAATCTCCAGCCGGGGGTTGATCCGCTTTTTCACAATGCGCAGGGTATTCATCAGGTCGGAAAGACCCTCCAGCGCATAATATTCGCACTGCACCGGCACCAGCACGCTGTCCGCCGCGGCGAGGCCGTTGAGGGTCAGCATTTCCAGTGACGGAGGGCAGTCGATCAAAATCACATCGTAGGAGCCCCGCAGGGGATCCAGACAGTGGCTCAGCTGATGCTCCCGATGGGGAGAGGTCAGCAGCTCCACGGCGGCTCCCGCCAGATCCGGCGAGGAGGGCAAAACATCGCCATACTTTGTATGGATGACGACCCCGGCGGCGGGCTCCTGATTGATCAGGACATCATAAATATTGGTGTTGACCCGGCGCTTATCGATGCCCAGACCGGAAGTGGCATTGGCCTGCGGGTCAAAATCGCACAGCAGCACCCGCAGCCCCAGCTCTGTCAGGGCGGCGGTCAGGTTGACGGCGGTGGTGGTTTTTCCCACGCCGCCCTTCTGGTTGACCACGGCGATACATCTGCTCATGGGCGTGTACCTCCTGTCTGGAAGGATTGTTTCACGTGAAACATTTCCGGCTCCCCGGTTTCCGGGGACAGGGACGAGCCGGTGGAGGAAGGCTCTGTCTGCCGGGGAGGCAGAATCGGGATTCTGGACAGACCCAGCAGCTGCAAATTGATCAGCACGGACACGGTCAGCGCCGCCAGCAGCAGAAGCAGCAGCACCGTCTTGACCGTACTGCGGCTGCGCAGCTGGGAGATCAGCTCCTCCGGCTTGCGTACACGGCGGGGCCTGCGCCTGCGCGGCTGGGGGGCATCCGGCCTGTCCGGCAAATGCACCGGTGTGCCGGGGCGGACGGGGTAGCGGGCCATCTCCTCCAGACAGCTGTCACAGAACACCTGCCCGGCAGAAATATCCCTGCCGCATTTCATACATTGCATGGCCACACCTCCCACTTTATAACCTGTTCTATTGTACAACAGTTTTCCCGTTTCGTAAAGAGGGAAAAACGCAATTAAAATTTTTTCTGAAAATCACAAAATCCCTATTGACAATCACATGACCATATGTTACAATCAAACCATCAAAGAAAGGAGGCGTTCATGATGAACTGGACTTTACCCGGAACCATCATTTCCGTGGATCAGGCCCAATCAAAGTACATCGAGCAGCAGTTTCAGGCCATGTTTCTGGCCGGGGGCATTGCCCTGAGTCAGGTCTCCACCGTCACCGGGCTGGAGCCGTACACCATTCAGAACTGGGTCAAGCGGGGTTTTCTTCCGCCGCCGGAGCGCAAGCGGTACAACCTCAATCAGCTGTGCCGCATCATCACCATCAACATGCTCAAAAGCGTGCTGAGTATGGAGCGCATCTGCGGGCTGCTGACCTACATCAACGGCGATCTGGACGATGCGTCCGATGATGTGATCGATGACGCAAGGCTGTATTTCCTGTTCGTGCAGCTGGCATCCGGTTTCCGGGAGATGCAGAACGAGCAGGGGCGGCAGGTGGCGATTTCTCAGGCCCTGGCCGACTACGCAGAGCCCGTCCCCGGCGCAAAGGAGCGGGTGGGCAAGGTGCTGGCCATCATGCTCACCGCCTGGGCCGCCGATCAGCTGCACCGGCAGACCGCCGCCATGGTGGCGCAGCTGTAAACCAAACTGTAAAGGAGCAAAAAACTATGGAAAACGGAAGCTATCGCTGGGTGCGGGAGAACCCGCCTCAGAAACAAAATGGCACAGACCCCGCCCGGATCCGGCGCTATATCCTGCTGGGTGTGGCCGTGGTGCTGGCGCTGGTGCTGGTGTTCACCGGCTACTACACCGTGGACGATAAGCAGCAGGCCGTGGTCACCACCTTCGGCAAGGTTACAGGTATCACCAATCCCGGCCTGCATTTCAAAATTCCCTTCGGCATTCAGCAGGTTCACAAGGTGGACGTGAACGTCTATCAGAAGATCGAGCTGGGCTATTCCAACGAAGAAAACCACGGCAGCACCTTCAAAACCAACGAGTCCACCATGATTACCGGCGACTATAACATCGTCAACGTGGACTTTTTCGTGGAATACCGGATCACGGATCCCGTGGCTTACCTCTTCTCCTCCACCGAGCCGGAGCTGATCCTGCGCAATCTCATCCAGAGTCAGGTGCGAAATGTGGTGGGCTCCGCCGCCGTGGACAGCGTGCTGACCGATGGCAAGGAGAGCATCCAGATGCAGGTGAAGGATCTGGTGACGGAAATTCTGGCGGAATATGACATCGGCCTGACACTGGTGGATGTGCGCATTCAGGATGCCGAACCCCCTACATATGATGTGATCGAAGCGTTCAAGGCAGTGGAGACCGCCAAGCAGCAGGCCGAGGCCGTGGTCAACGAGGCCAAAGCCTACCAGAACGCCCAGCTCCCCGGCGCGGAGGCGCAGGCGGATCAGCTGCTGCAAAATGCCGAATATCTGCGCCAGAAGCGCATCAACGAGGCCACCGAGGCCGTGGCCATGTTCGAGGCCATGTATGCCGAGTATATCCAGAACCCGGAAATCACCCGGGCCCGGATGTATTATGAGGCCATTTCCCAAATTCTTCCCGGTGTGAAACTGTATATCAACACCGGCAGCAGCGAGGGGCTGAATATGCTCCTGCCGCTGGAATCCCTGACAGGAGGCAAGTAATATGAGCATGAAGAAAACCATCTGGATTGCCGCCATCGTGCTGGCGGTGGTGATCGTGGTGTCGGCCTCGGTGTACACCGTGCAGGAGGATGAATTTGCCTGCCTGTTCCGCTTCTCCGAGATCGTGGGCACCACCTCCGAGGCCGGGCTGCATTTCCGCATTCCCTTTTTGGATCAGGTGCAGTATTTTTCCAAGGCGACCCAGCTGTATGACATTCCCCCGTCCGAGGTTTTGACCTCTGACAAGCAGAATATGACCGTGGACTGCTACATTCTCTGGCGGATCTCCGATCCCCAGCAGTTCTACCGGGCACTGGGCTCCGTGTCCAAGGCGGAGGATCGGCTGGACTCCATCACCTACAGCGTCCTCAAGCGGGCCATGGGCCGACTGGCGCAGGCGGATATCATCAATATGGACGATGGCGCCCTGCGCAACGGCATCTATGAGGGCATCACCCAGACCGTCAGTGAGGATGTGGCCTCCTACGGTATCGTGGTGGAGGATGTGAAGATCAAGCGCTTTGACCTGCCGGAGAGCAACCTCAACGCCGTCTACCAGCGCATGATCTCCGAGCGCAACCAGATGGCGGAGAAATTCACCGCCGATGGCAACAAGGAAGCCTCTCTGATCCGCAACGAGGTAGATAAGACCGTCAACATCACCATTTCCAACGCCCGGGCCGAAGCCGCCAAGCTGGAAGCCGACGGTGAAGCAGCCTACATGCAGATGCTGGCGCAGGCTTACGACTCCCCGGAAAAGAAGGATTTCTACCAGTTCATTCTGGCGCTGGATGCCCTGAAAGCCAGCCTGACCGGCGATGAAAAGACGGTCATCCTCGATGCCAATTCCGAACTTGCCAAAATTCTCATCGGCGCGGCCGGTTGATTCCAGCGCCCGGCCCCGTCCGGCCCGGACAGGAGGTTCCCATGAAGCTTTATATCAATCAGCATGTGTTTACCATCGGTGCCAGCTTCGCCGTGCGGGATGAAGCGGGACAGGAAATTTATCAGGTGGAGGGGGAAATTTTCACCCTTGGCCGCAGGCTCCATGTCTATGACCGCCAGGAGCGGGAGGTTCTGTATCTGCGGCAGGAGGTGCCCGCCTTCCTGCGCAGCTATCAGGTCATCATCGATGGCCGGGAGGTTGCCAGCATCCAGCAGGATTTCGCCCTGTTCCACCACCGCTTCTATGTGGAGGGCCCCGGCTGGGATGTGGAGGGTGAGTTTCTCGCCCACGAGTATGCCATCACCTGCGGCAGCCGCACCGTGGCCACCATCAGCAAGGAGTGGATGACATGGGGCGACAGCTATGAGCTGGACGTTGCCAACCCCGCCGATGCTCTGACGGCGCTGGCGGTGGTGCTGGCCATCGACTGTGTGCTGGCATCTAATAAGAATTAAAAATTAAAAATAAACAGGAGGAAACATTTATGCTATGGTACATCGCGATTCCCGTTGTCCTGCTGATCGTTCTGGTCAGCATCGGCTATGTCAAGGCCCCGCCTGACACGGCTTACATCATCTCCGGCTTCCGCAAGCCCCGCATTCTCATTGGAAAAGCCGGCATCCGCATTCCCTTTCTGGAGCGGATGGATAAGCTGAGCCTGAAAATGTTCTCCGTGGACGTAAAAACCACGGACTACGTCCCCAACGCCGAGTATATCAACGTCAAAGTCGATGCTACGGTGAAGATCCGCATCGGCCAGACCCCGGAAATGATGACCCTCGCCTCCAAATTCTTCCTCAACGAGAATGAAAACATGATCATCTCCCGGGTGCAGGATACGCTGGAAGGCAACATGCGTGAAATCGTGGGCCAGATGCGGCTGGAGGAAATGGTCACCGACCGCAAGGCCTTCGGTGAGCGGGTGCAGGAGAACGCCATCCCCGACCTGGAGAAGATGGGTCTGGAAATGATCTCCTTCAATGTGCAGTCCTTTGCCGATCAGAACAACGTGATCGAAGATCTGGGTATCGACAACATCTCCCAGATCAAGAAGGGTGCCGCCGTGGCCAAGGCCCAGGCGGAGCGTGACATCGCCATTGCCCAGGCGCAGGCTTCCAAGGAGGCCAACGATGCCAAGGTGCAGGCGGAGATGGAGATCGCGGAGAAGCAGACCTCCCTGTCCATCCGGCAGGCGGAGCTGAAGCAGCAGTCCGATGTGAAGAAGGCGGAAGCGGACGCGGCCTACTCCATTCAGGAGCAGGAGCAGCGCAAGACCATCGAGGTCACCTCTGCCAACGCCAACATCGCCAAGGCGGAGCGGGAAGCGGAGCTGAAAGCCCGGGAAGTCGAGGTCAAAAAGCAGACGCTGGACGCGGAAATTCGCGCCAAGGCCGATGCCGAGCGCTACCGGCAGGAGCAGGAGGCGCAGGCTGAGCTGTTCAAGCGGCAGAAGGATGCCGAAGCACGGCGTTTTGAGCAGGAGCAGCAGGCCGCGGCCGAAATGAAGCTGGCGGAAGCGAAGCGGTTCGCCCAGGAGCAGGAGGCGGAGGGTATCGCCGCCGTGGGCCGCGCGGAAGCGGAGGCCATCCGGGCCAAGGCGCTGGCCGAGGCCGAAGGTATCGACAAGAAGGCGGAGGCCATGAAGAAGTACGGCGAAGCCGCCGTGGTGGAGATGATCATGGGGGCCCTGCCCGAGATCGCCAAGAACGTGGCCGAGCCTCTGTCCAAGGTGGATAAGATCACCATGTACGGCGATGGCAATTCGGCCAAACTGGTGGGCGATATCGTCAATTCCACCACCCAGATCACGGAAGGCATTTCCGCCGGTATGGGTATCGATCTGAAGAGCCTGCTGGTCGGCGCGCTGGGCGGCAAACTCCTCTCCGGTGAAAAGGCCGAAACGGAAAACTGATTGCACAAAACGGCAGAGGCGCCAAAGCGCCTCTGCCACCCTGTTCTTCCGGGCTGTCGGAAAAACGTGTCATTGCGAACCAGTCCGCAGACTGGTGTGGCAATCCCCCCGTCCTTCCGGGCTGTCGGATAACGGGGATTGTACCTCTATCCGGGGGATTGCCACGCCAGTGACATCGGTCACTGGCTCGCAATGACAGCAAGATTTGGGGGGATTGCCACGTTGGCTTCGGCTCCTCACAATGACAGCGTGATTTTGGGTACTTCCCCGGCCTCCCGGCTAATTTTTACCAAAGAACGTCCCGGTTCGCTTTACTTCCTCTTCCCTTCCTGTTACAATCAAATTGACAAAATGAAATCTGGAGGATCCACTATGCTGTTTCTCACCGCAACACCGCAGGGTGACCCGGTGGCGCTGATCATGGTGCTGTGTCTGCTGGCCGTTGTGGCGCTGCTGACCGTGCGCCGGTATCTGTCCCGCCGCCGTGGGGCATCCGAAATCGCCGCCCCTGCCGAACCTGCGACACCCCCCGCACCCGTGCCGGAGGCTCCCGGTGCCGCCGGGCAGATTAAGCTCCACGATGTTGATCCCAAAATCGCCGCCATGGCCATGGCCATCGTGGCGGACAAGCTCGGCAAGCCCATCAATACCCTGCGCTTCATTTCAATCAAGGAGATCGAAAAAGCATGAAATATGAATTGACGCTCAACGGAAAAACCTATCTGGTAGAGGTAGAGCTGGCCGAGCCCATGACCATGGAGCAGTACAGCGCCTACGCTCCCGCCCCCGCCGCCCCTGCGGCCCCGGCCGCCGACTCCCCTGCTGCTGCCCCCGCCCCGGTCGCGCCCGGCGCAGGCACCTGCGTGGCCGCGCCCATGCCCGGCACCATTTTGCAGGTGGCCGTCACCGTTGGCCAGCAGGTGCGCGAGGGTCAGCTGCTGTGCGTGCTGGAGGCCATGAAAATGGAAAATGAGATCCTTGCGCCCCACGATGGTACCGTCCGCCAGATTCTGACCGCCAGGGGCTCCGGCGTGGACACCGGCACCGCGCTGGTGGTGCTGGGCTGAGAAGGAGGCGCGTATGGAAATTCTGTATCAAAATCTGCTGGCCTTTGACCGGTACGACCTGATCATGATCGCCATCGGCTGTCTGCTGGTGTATCTGGCCATTGGCAAGGAGATGGAGCCTTCCCTGCTGCTGCCCATGGGCTTCGGCACCATTCTGGTCAACATTCCCCATTCCGATGCGCTGGTGGGCCCCATTCAGGAGCTGTACAACGCCGGTATCGCCAATGAGCTGTTTCCCCTGCTGCTGTTCATCGGCATCGGTGCCATGATCGACTTCGGCCCCCTGCTGAGCAATCCCAAGCTGATGCTCTTCGGCGCGGCGGCGCAGTTCGGCATTTTCTTCACGCTTTGCATGGCCAGCGTTTTCTTCCCGGAGATCAGGGATGCCGCCTCCATTGCCATCATCGGCGCGGCGGACGGCCCCACCTCCATCGCCGTGGCCAACACGCTGGGCTCGAGCTATGTGGGCGCCATCACCGTGGCCGCCTATTCTTACATGGCGCTGGTGCCCATTATCCAGCCGCCGGTCATTCGCCTGCTCACCACGAAAAAGGAACGCCTGATCCGCATGCCCTATGAGCAGAAGTCCGTCTCCCGCCGCACCCGCATTCTCTTCCCCATCATCATCACCGTGGTGGCCTCGGCCATCATCCCGCAGGCCACGGCGCTGATCGGCTTCCTCATGTTCGGCAACCTGATCCGGGAGTGCGGCGTGCTGGACAGCCTGTCGGAGACGGCGCAGAAGGTGCTGGCCAACCTGATCACCATCTTCCTCGGCATATCCGTGGCCTTCAATATGACGGCAGACCAGTTTTTGAAGCTGGATACCCTGCTGATTCTGGGTCTGGGCCTGATCGCCTTCGTGGTGGACACGGCGGGCGGTGTGCTGTTTGCGAAATTTTTGAACCTTTTCATGAAGAAAAAGGTCAATCCCATGATCGGCGCGGCCGGTATTTCCGCCTTCCCCATGTCCGGGCGGATCGTCCACAAAATGGCGCTGGAGGAGGATCCCCAGAATTTCCTGCTGATGCACTCCATCGGTGTCAATGTTTCCGGCCAGATCGCTTCCGTGATCGCCGGCGGCATCATTTTGTATCTGTTCTCGTAAAGGAGGGACACTATGCAGCATCTGATTTTGGCCGCCGCGGCGGAAAGCGCGCCGCAGCTGGGCTTTGAGCCGGCCCGTTTCGTGGAAAATCTGCGGTATATGGGCATCGGTATGCTGGTGATTTTCGCCATCATCGGCATCATCATTCTGGCCACCAGGCTGGTCAGCTACCTGTTCTCCGAGTAGGAAGCCATAAAAATTCGACCCGTGGTAAGATTTTCCCTACCACGGGTCGTTTTTTATTGTGAAACAATCATTATTTTCCGCAGCGTTCAAACTCAAATCCGGTGGTTCCTGATCTGCACGATTGCGTTTGAAGCTGTACTGCCGTATAATAGAGCTAAACGAAATAATTCTGCGTTTTTCGAATTTTATTGTAAGGTTGGTTCACTTTTCCCGTCTTATAGGTTGAAGGATCCTTTCAGGTAAACGGCAAAAAGGAGGGATTTAATTGGAAGATAATTGCATTGTAGATCTGTACTGGGAACGAAATCCCGACGCCATCATGGAGTCCAGTAAAAAATACGGCAATTTCTGCTATTGCGTCGCCAATAACATCTTACATAACAAAGAAGATTCTGAGGAATGTGTAAATGATACCTGGCTCAAAGCATGGAACGCGATCCCTCCCACCAGGCCCGGAAACCTGCGAATGTTTCTGGCAAAAATAACACGCAATCTTTCCTTCGACTGTTTCGCCGCCAAATCAGCCCAAAAACGTGGTTCCGGCGAAATTGACCTTGTTTTAGACGAATTATCGGAATGTATACCTGCCAATTCAGATGTTGCCGGCGAATACGAGTATAAAGAGCTCGGCCTGTTTATACAGCGGTTTGCCGGAAAACTGTCCGGCAAAGATCGTACTGTCTTTTTGCAGCGTTACTTTTTTGCCAAACCTGTTGCGGATATCGCCGCTATGGTCGGATTATCTGAAAACAACGTCATGGTAAATCTTTACCGCACAAGAAGGAAACTGAAACACGAACTTCAAAAGGAGGGTTTTATTGATGAATGCAAATGACCTGTTCAGAAGCATCGGTGAAATCGATGAGCAGACATTGATCAACACCGAAGTTTCCAAAAATCGAAATACCAATCGCATTGTTGTTAGGCTAATTGCAGCCTCCCTGGCTATTGTTCTTATGGTATTTGGCTTTTCGTATCTCTTCCCCGCTGAAACTCCTGGTCAATCCATTTCCTCATGGTTTGTAATAACCGCGCAAGCCGCAGAGGGTGATTGGAAGGAGCTGGATTTGAATGGCTGCTTCAACTCCGCACCCCCGGAAAGTATGCACTCCATATTTCCGGATGATGCTCCGCTGTTCAGCTTTTTTGTTAAGCGTTCAAATTTGGAAAACGATCAGGAAGCATATTCCGGTTTTATTGTCAACGTTTCCTGTTACGGGAAAAGCACAGATTTTTTCAATAAACATGTGTCAGTCTATCACCAGTATTCGCGTACTGATGCAGACGTTCTGGATCATAGAATACACATTGTGGGATGGTTTGAAGAAGCCACAGACATTATCATTTCAATTATTGATGAGAAAACCAATGAATTGATCGAGGAACAAACCGTCCATGTATGTTATGTCCCGGAGTCTCAGGCGTACCAATTGAAAGTTACAAATGTTGAAACAAAGAATATGAATGAATAACAGGAGGTAATTAATGAAAAAGGTGTTATCCCTTGTTTGCGCCCTTGCATTACTGGCCACAATGACTGGCAATTCCCTGGTCAGTGTTTCAGCTGAGGAAACACAAACTGCCGACAACTGCGTTGATACTGAAGGAAAATTGCTTATCTATGATACCTCTGATCGTCGCGCACAATACCAGCTGACTCAAAACCAGCTTGCGGAACCTACCGATGTCCTGATTGAGTATATTTTGGATTATCCTTATCTGGTTGATCTCTACACCGCTAATATTCCGGAAGTTGACACTTACGCCTTGCTGTGCAGTTCCTTCAATGGGTTAGAAGAATTGGAATCTCGCGAAGATGCTGCATCTGCGTTGGTGAAAAAGTATGCAGAAATGGCCGTATCAGCCGAAGAAAATCAATCGCTTGCTGCATTATTCTTACACACGATTCTCTCAAATCCTTTCTATTATGGTAATCTCTCCGAAGCCGAACTGTCCAGATACAATTACATATCCAACTATTGTGGATTTGCTGATGATACTGCATTGCCACAATCTGCTATCAGTACATACTCAGGTTCTGCTGTTGCTTTTACGGTAAATGGCTTTTCATATACTCGTTCTGGCACAGATGGTTTTACAACAAGCGGTTCACTCGTCCCGCTGTATACCGCCCTAAGTGACTATTCAACCGCAAAAAAAGTGTCTATTGCGGAAGAAATCGCTGAAATATATGGGATTGAAATTCTCGGCAACGCTACATCGATGTACAATTGCCATAGCTATGCATGGCATCTACCATCAACCAATAATACTTCTTGGGTTATTGACGTTGACATCTATACAAATGATAATCACAGTCTCATATCAAACAAGGCTTCTGTTGGTGCAATCGCTGTATACTACAATAGCTATAATCTACCTGTGCACTCTGCAATTGTTACCTATGTTGATGATAATAGCACTATATGCAAATCCAAGTGGGGTTCGAGCGGACTTTTTGTGCACGATTTAGAAAACGTTCCTTCGGGATACAAATATAATGGCACTAATATCAATGTCAAGTTTTTCAAATATACGAAAACTCATAGTTGCACTGTCACTATCAACAACATCTCCACCCATACACGGACGTGTACTGTCTGCGGTTGGACATCAACGGAAGAACATGTTGAAAATGTCATAACCGGTAAATGTAGCGTATGCGGACTGAAAGGCCCATTTATGGTATCCATCCATACTGCTTCCCTACTCCCCGGCGATGAGAATTCATGTCCTTGCGTATAGCATATTGAAGGACTGGCGGGAATTGCCAAAGCAAATTCCGCAACGGAAAGCAGGCTGACTAAGGAACTTCTGCAAAAAACAACCCGTGGTAAGATTTTCCCTACCACGGGTCGTTTTTTTGCTTTGAAACGGAATTATTTCCCGGTGGCACGCTTTTCCAATGTGGCACTGGCCAGCGGCGACAGGTAAACCCGGTCAAGGCCGTATTCCGCCGTCAGGACGAAGGATTTCGGCAACTCGTCACAGGGCACCACCTGCCCCAGCCGCTCCGCCTGCTCCAGAAACGCCCGGGTGCGTTTGGATGTGGAGGTGTTGTCCAGATCGAAGATTCCAATCACCGACCGCTCCCGCACCGCCAGATCATTGCCAATGGATAGATACATAAATTTTCCTCGCAGTAAATTTCATGTGCCCGGTTGGTTCCACCCGGCCATCGCAGGGCGCGGCACCCTCGACGCCCCCTTATGCACCCTGATATCGCACATTTTCCCATTACGCTGTAGGGGAGACCATTGGTCGCCCGCCCCGGGTCCCATATTGAGTGGCCGGCAGATACGCCCAATCGCGCGGTGTCATGTCAAAAAT
>CAYSJX010000041.1:0-12285 GCA_964431445.1 uncultured Oscillospiraceae bacterium
TTTACAGCTTTGGGGTCAGGCTCATCACCTGACCCCAACATTTATTATAGAACCTGATGTTTGCCTGCGGCCAATGATGTTGGGCGGGGCCCAATGATGTTCACTTCGTGAATGATGCCGCTTCGCTGATCCGTTTTACAAATGCAAACAGGCCGCACCCATGGGTGCGGCCTGCGGCTTTGTATGTAGGAAATCAGACGTACTTTTCAGCGATCTTGTCCAGAGGGTCGGCCTTGTTGGCGCGGGGAATCAGGGCCAGAACGGCCAGCAGCAGGAGGATGATCGTGCGGGCCAGAGACAGGACATTCACCATGAAGCTATACAGGTTATTGATCACGCTGATGGAGAAATAGACATTGAAAATGCCCAGCAGGGACTGGAACACGCCCAGAAGATCCGGCAGCAGACCGAGAACCGCAACCACCACGGAGTAGCCCAGACAAATGACAAGGGACTTCAGGGCGGCACAGCGCAGCCAGCGATCCTCTTCCTTCAGCAGGACATAGCCGGCCAGAAGCAGCAGGGCCAGATGGCCACTGAACAGTCCGACAAGATACAAGATGGCAGCCATCAGGCTGACAGGGATTCCAAGCTTTGTTTTAGTCATAAAAACCTCCAATATTTTACCGCGGGGCATGTTGCGCACCGCGGAATATTACTTTTTCTGCACCTTTTTCCGGGTGCCGTCCGGTTGGACGATATAGGTATTTTCCAGCTGTCCGACCAGATTGGCCTTCACCGAATCAATGTAGATCCGGCGCAGCTTGTCCCGCTCCGCCAGTTCCTCGGCGGTGAGCTGTTCTGTCTTGGCTTTGCGGGCCAGAACATTGATCCGGGCAATCACTTCATCCATGGTCATGTGGGGTTCCTCACTCAAAACGGTGCAGCTGCACCGGTATTCTTCCTTTTTTTGTCAACGAACCGGCGGAGGCGAAGAGAATTTTTCCGCTGCCGCGCAGGCTGATCCGGTTTCCGGGCTGTACGGGGCGATCCGGCTTTTCACAGGACAGACCATCGATGCTGACTTTTCCGGCCCCGATGGCCGCGGCCGCGGCGCTCCTGCTGATGCGAAAACCGCTGCTGACCACGCTGTCGAGCCGCAGGGAGGCGAGGGTGTCGCTGATGATGTGAAACTTCTGGGGCGGAATGTGGGCCTGTTGCAGATCGATCTGTTCCAGATGCAGGGTGGCCCTTCCCGCATGAGTGAAGTTTTGCAGCAGAAACGGCACCATTTCCCGGGTGGTGAAAAAATCGCACCGGCTTTGATCCACCAGAATGTCCCCAATCGTATCCCGGCTGAGACCGAGACCCATCAGCGCACCGAGAAAATCCCGGTGGGTGGGGCAGTCTCCTTCGTAAAAGGTGGCACGAAGGCAGCAAACCGGGCTGTCATCTTCCCACAGGGCACTGCTGTCCAGATAATCCGGCAGGTAGCACAGCATCTGCCGCTCTGATTGCGGGTAGCCGCCGAAAAAGATCAGCTCCGGTCCCTCCCCAAACAGATAGCGGGCCAGCTGCTGCTCTCTGGGGGAGAGAAAAGCCGTGTTGGCAGGGATGCAACGCCGCATTCCGCCCTGCAACTTGTCCCACAGGCGGGCCAGCAGCAGGCGATCTTCCGGTGTGCGGGCGATTTTGTCGATATTTGCGCGGTCGATGGCGGCTCACTCCCTTTCGCCGTGTATTATAGCACACAATTACAGGAATGGAAAGAAGTTTTTTCTTGTTTCCGGCGCTATTATGCGCTATAATGGTGCAAAAGGCAGGTGACCCAATGTGGTAATCGGAATTATCGGAGCCGGGGCATCCGGCATGGCCGCCGCAATCGCCGCTGCGGCGCAGGAGAATGTGCAGGTGCTGCTGCTGGAGCGGCAGGCACGGGTCGGCCACAAGCTGCAGGCCACCGGCAACGGCCGGTGCAATCTGACCAATCTGCACGCCGGGCCGGACAGCTATCACGGCACCCGGCCGGAGTTTGCCGCACAGGCGCTTTGCGCCTTTCCCGTGGAGCGGACGCTGGCGTGGTTCCATGAGCTGGGACTTTTGACGGTGGCAGAGCCGTCCGGACGGGTGTATCCCTACTCGGATCAGGCCAATTCTGTGGTGGATGTGTTGCGATTCGGGCTGGAAAAGCCAAATATAACCCTGAAAACCGGGTTTGAGGTGCGAAAAGTGCGCCGGGACGAGTCCGGCTTTACCGTGGAAGGAAACGACGAACGGCTGCGCTGTGACAGGCTGATCATCGCCTGCGGCGGTCTGGCCGGTACACGGCTGGGTGGGAGCCTGTCCGGCTATCAGCTGCTGCAGCGGCTGGGGCATGGGTCTACCGCTCTGCGTCCGGCACTGGTGCAGCTGCGCGCATCATGGAGCGGCTGTGCCGCCCTGAAGGGTGTGCGGGCCAACTGCAGAGTACAGCTGTGCCGGGACGGGCAGTGCCGTGCCGAAAGCACCGGCCAGCTGCAATTTACGGAGTACGGTCTGTCCGGCCCGGTGATTTTTGAAATTTCCCGGGATGCCTGCCGGGAGCCGGGGACGTGGAGCTGTGTGCTGGATTTTCTGCCGCAGGTGTCTGCATCGCAGCTGCTGGATATGCTGGAGGCCAGAGCGAAAACGGAGCTGGGGGCGCAGGAGCTGCTGACCGGCGTGCTCCACAACCGTCTGGGCCGGGTGCTGACAAAGGCGGCGGGCATCGATCTGAGCATGCCGGTCAGGCTGTTGCAGCGCCAGCAGCTGGAGCGGGTATGCCGGATTGTGAAGGAATTTGAAATCGCCCTGACGGAGCCCATGGGTATGGACTGCGCGCAGGTGACGGCCGGCGGCGTATACACCCGGCAGTTTGCCCCCAGGACCATGGAAAGCCTGCTGGTACCCGGGCTGTATGCCTGCGGCGAAGTGTTGGATATCGATGGGGACTGCGGCGGCTATAACCTGCAATGGGCGTGGAGTTCCGGCTTCTGCGCCGGCACCGCCGCCGGGGGAGGAACGCTATGATCAGACTGCGGGATATTGCCATGGAGCCCGGCTACACCCCGGAGCAGCTGCGCCGGGCGGCGGCAGGGCTTCTGCGGCTGCCACCGGAAAAAATAACGGCCGTGCATCTTGCACGGCGCAGTGTGGATGCCCGGAAAAAACCGGAGGTGAAAATGGTCTGCACAGTGGATCTACAGGTCGCCGTCGATGAAGAAAAACTTCTGCGGCGCTGTCCCCGGGCGGCACGGACACCGCTGGAGCGCTACTGCCCGCCCCAATCGGCACCGGCCGTGGAAAAGCGGCCGGTTGTGGTGGGCTTCGGGCCTGCCGGTATGTTCGCCGCACTGATTCTGGCCCGGGCCGGGCTGCGGCCGCTGGTGCTGGAGCGGGGGGAGGATGCCGTTACCCGCCATGAAAAGGTGGAAACCTTCTGGCGAACCGGACAGCTGGACGAAAAAACTAATGTGCAGTTTGGCGAGGGCGGTGCCGGAACCTTTTCCGATGGAAAGCTGAACACCGGCCTGCACAATATCCGCATCCGCTGGGTACTGGAGCAGCTGGTGCGCTTTGGCGCGGGGGCGGATATTCTGACCGATGCCAAGCCCCACATCGGCACCGATGTGCTGGTGAAAGTGGTCTGCGCCCTGCGCGCGGAGGTGGAGCAGCTGGGTGGAGAGGTCTGTTTTAACACCCAGCTGGAGCGGCTTTGCGTGGAAAACGGTGCTGTGACCGGCCTTGTGACCACGCAGGGGAGAATCATTGAGACGGATCGGGTCATTCTGGCCATCGGCCACAGCGCCCGGGATACCTTCCAGACTCTGCTGTAGCAGGGCGTGACCATGGAGGCCAAGCCCTTTGCCATGGGCGTGCGCATTGAGCACAGCCAGAAAAAGATCGACATTGCCCAATATGGACGGGAAAACGCGGCACTTCCACCGGCGGATTACAAGCTGGTGCGGCATCTGGCGGATGCAACCGTCTACACCTTCTGCATGTGCCCCGGCGGCTATGTAGTGGCCGCCGCTTCGGAGCCGGGTGGCATTGTGACCAACGGCATGAGCCTCTCCCGCCGCGATGGGGAAAATGCCAACGCGGCGTTGCTGGTCAGCGTCAATCCGGCGGATTTTCCCGGGGATGGGCCGCTGGCGGGGATGCACTGGCAGCGCAGCATCGAGCAGGCGGCCTACGATCTCACCGGCAGCTACCGGGCACCTGCCCAGACCGTGGGCGATTTTCTGGCGGGGCGGCCATCGAGCCGGGGCGGCAATGTTGTGCCGACCTATCGGCCCGGGGTGTACTGGTGTGATCTGCGCCGGGTCTTGCCGGAGAAAATCACTACGGCGCTATCCCAGGCACTGCCCCAGCTGGACGGGGCGCTGTCCGGCTTTGCCGATGCGGATGCGGTTTTGACCGCGCCGGAGACCCGAAGCTCTTCTCCCGTGCGCATCGTGCGTGGAGAAAACCGGCAGTCCGGTAGTGTGAGTGGCCTGTTTCCCGCCGGGGAAGGGGCTGGGTACGCAGGCGGGATCATGTCCGCCGCCGTGGATGGTATCCAGTGTGCCGAGGCGCTGATCGCCTCACTGGCACCGCAGGAGCAGTAAAACCAGCACGATCTGCACCACCAGCATCACGGGTACACCGATGAAAAATCGGGGGTGGCGGGTCTTATGCCGGAACAGATACATCCCCAGCAGACATCCGGCGCTGCCGCCGAGGGCCGCAACGGCCAGCAGCCGCCGCTCCGGGATACGCCAGCGCTTACGGCGGGCTTTTTCCTTGTCCACAAGCATAAGCGCCAGAGAAAGCGCATTGATTATAGACAGATACACCATGAGATATCGCATTTCATTTTCCTTTCTGGAGGGGTCAGTCTATGAAGATCATTGTGCTATTGTGCGTGTGCGCGCTGCTGGCAGGCTGCGCGGCGGCACCCACCTTCGAAACGCTGGGGCCGGTGCAGCATGAGCAGCCCGCTGTGCGAAAAACGGCTGCCGCCGACATTCCGGCGGATGCGCTGGAACTGGAAAACGGCACGGACGGGGCATGGCTGTGCGGCAGCTATTATCTGGAAATCCGCACGAGACAGGCCGAGTCTCTGGCTGAAACGGTACAGGTGCTGTCGGGCTGCGAGGAAGATAATCTGACGGTGATGACCCTGTCGGATCACGGCATGAAGCGCTATGAATGGGTCTGGACGGCCATGAGCGAAGAGGGCCGCCAGCTGGGCCGTGCCGTGGTGCTGGACGATGGTGCTTTCCACTACTGCCTCAGCGCCGTCGGCCCGGCGGAGCAGGGAAGCAGTCTCGCCGCAGAGTGGAACACCCTGTTTTCCACCTTCCGCGCCGAGTGAGTGAAAATGTCACAATCCCCGGATCCAGGAGAAATTCTCCGGAAATCCGGGGATTTTTCTGCCCTGTTTCTGCTGCTATGGCGGATTTCCATTTTAACACAAATCGTGCCCGGAGAAAAGGAAAAATTGATTTTTTCCGGGAACTGTGATATGGTAATAAAAAGGATGTGAGCTTATGCAATATTTTGGCTGCCACCTGTCTGCGTCGGCGGGCAATGTGGCCATGATTCATACGGCGATGGAGCTGGGGGCCAACACCTTCGCCTTTTTTACCCGTAATCCCCGGGGTTCCCGGGCCCGGCCGGAGGATCCGGCGGACTGCGCTGCCGCCATGGAGCTGCTGCGGCAGCATGATTTCGGAGCGCTGGTGGCCCATGGGGCCTATACCATGAATTTGTGTACGGCGGATGCCGATGGGCGTGCCTTCGCGGCGGATGTGCTGGCGGATGATCTGCGCCGCATGGCGGCTCTGCCGGGAAATTTCTACAATTTTCACCCCGGCAGCCATGTGGGGCAGGGGGAGCAGGCGGCTGTAGAATATATTTCAGCGGCACTGCGCCGGGCTATGGCGCCGGACTATCCCGTGACGGTGCTGCTGGAGACCATGGCTGGAAAGGGAAGCGAAATGGGCGGCACCTTCCGGCAACTGAAAGATATCATCGATGCCGTTGGCCGGGCGGATCTGGGCGTGTGTCTGGATACCTGCCATGTGTATGACGGCGGGTATGACATTGTCAACGATCTGGACGGGGTTCTTGAGGAGTTTGACCGGGTCATCGGGCTGGACAGGCTGAAGGCTTTGCACCTGAATGATTCCCAAAATCCCTTTGCCAGCCATAAAGACCGCCATGCCTGTCTGGGAGAGGGCAGTCTGGGACTGGATACCTTCCGAAAGATCGTCCGCCATCCCGCCCTGCGGGACAAGCCCATGATTTTGGAAACACCCAATGACCTGCCCGGCTATGCCAGGGAGATCGAGCTGCTGCGGCAGCTGAGTTCGCAGTGAAAGGAGGCGGCGACTGTGCCGGAGGTTGAGATCATCCACCGTGTGCTGACGGCGGTGCTGCGCTATCTGGCACCGGCGCTGGCGGCGCTGATCATCGCGCGGTGCGCCATTTCGCTGCTGACCTTCCGGCAGGAGCCGGAGACATGGGGCTGGCTCATTATGCCGGATGGCACCCGCAGGGCGCTGCGGCACTGGGAAAATGTGGTGGGGCGGCACCGGCGATGCGATGTGGTGCTGGATCTGCCGACCATTTCCCGCAACCACTGTGTCCTGACCCGCTATGATGACGGCAGCTGGACGGTATCGGACACCCACTCCGAAAACGGGGTCTATGTCAATGACCGCCGTGTCTCCATCTGTGAGCTGCACATGGCGGACAGACTGTCCATCGGCGGACTGGAAATGACCTTTGAGCCGATTTCTGTCCAGCAGGCCCGGGTGCTTTTTGCCCGGCGCCCCAGTGCGCCCGGCCCTTTGAGCGGGATGATTTCCCTGCTGATACTGACCTTTTTCCAGTTTTTTGCCTGCGTGGCATTTCTGCTGGGCGGGGATGGGGCACATGCGACGGATTATGCGATCGGCTTTGGCGGTATCATAGTGGCCCAGTGGGTACTGTTTTTCGTGTATCTGGTGCTGCGCCGTGCCTCCTTTGAGGTGGAGACGCTGGCATTTTTCCTTTGCACCATGGGTATGAGCGGAATCTGCACGGTCGTGCCCGGGGAAGCGGTCAAGCAGCTTCTGGCTATGGGGCTGGGGCTTGGGCTGTTTCTGGGCATCGGCTGGGCCCTTCGCAGCCAGCAGCGGGCGGAGAAAATCCGCTATGCCGCCGCCGTGGCAGGGGTGGGTCTGCTGGTGATTACACTGGTCTTCGGCAAAGAGTTCCACGGGGCGAAAAACTGGCTGATTATCGGAAGCTACTCCTTCCAGCCGTCTGAGCTTGCCAAGATCTGCTTCGTCTTTGTGGGGGCTTCCACCATGGACAGGCTCCTGCAGCGGCGCAATCTGATTTTGTTCATTGCCTACACCGTGATGCTGTGCGGTTTTCTGGCGCTGATGAACGATTTCGGCACGGCGCTGATCTTCTTCTTCGCCTTTTTGCTCATTGCCTATATGCGCAGCGGCAGCATCGGCACCGTGGCGCTGGCCTGCACGGCGCTGGGCTTTGCCGGTGTGATCGGGGTGCGCATTGCTCCCCATGCCCTGCGGCGTTTCACCACCTGGCGGCACATCTGGGATGACCCCTTTGACACCGGCTACCAGCAGACCCGGGCGCTGATCTGCATCGCCTCCGGCGGCCTGTTCGGCATCGGTGTAGGGCAGGGGAAAATGAAGCATATTTTCGCCGCCGACTCGGATATGATCTTTGCCACCATCTGCGAAGAATGGGGACTTGTGATGGGCCTGCTTTGCATTGTGTGTATCGTGGTGCTGGCATTGTTTGCCCTGCGCTGCGCGCCGGTCAGCCGCAGCAGCCTGTATGCCATCGCGTCGTGTACGGCGGCGGGGATTCTGGTGGTGCAGACCATTTTTAATGCCCTTGGCACGGTGGATATTCTGCCCCTGACCGGGGTGAATTTCCCGTTCCTGTCCAATGGCGGGTCATCCATGATGAGCGTGTGGGGGCTGCTGGCCTTTATCAAGGCGGGGGATACCCGCCGCAATGCCAGCTTTGCGGTACATGCCATCCGCTTCCGGAAGGAGGAAGAGCATGGGTAGAATTGCGTCCCGGGCATGGGTGATCTGGTTTCTGATTGCCGTGCTGCTGGGTGGAACGGGGCTGTTTGTCTATGAATATTGCACCGGCGGCGAAGGTTGGGCCCTGTCAGCGGGCAGCCCCCATGTCTATGATGAAAACGGAAAAATCTGCTGCACGGTGACAGACCGGGACGGTCTGCTGCTGATGGACAGGGGCGACACCATCACCTATACCCCGGATGAGACCCTGCGCACCGCAATGCTGCACTGGATCGGTGATCGGCAGGGAAATATTCAGGCGGGGGCCATCTCCTGCTATGAGCGGCAGATGGCGGGCTTTGACCCAGTCAGCGGATTATATCACTATGGCGACAGTCGTCCGCAGGTGACACTGACCCTGTCCGCCGAGCTGCAAAAGGCGGCGCTGGCCGCCATGGGGGACTATGTGGGCACGCTGGCGGTCTACAATTATCAGACTGGGGAAATCCTCTGCGCCGTGACCACCCCCACTTTCGACCCGGAGGTGCCGCCGGATCTGTCCGCCGATACGCAGGGAAAGTATGAAGGGGTGTATCTCAACCGCTTTTTGCAGTCCGTCTACATTCCCGGCTCCATTTTCAAGGTGGTAACCACGGCGGCGGCCCTGGAGGAACTGGAGGATATTCTACAGCTTTCCTTTACCTGCACGGGAGAGGTGGGCTTCGGTGTGGACAGAGTGCGCTGTGAGCGGGTGCATGGAACACAGAGCTTTGAACAGGCCATGGCCGTCTCCTGCAACTGCGTGTACGCACAGGTTGCCATGCTGTTGGGAGCGGAAAAGCTGCAAGACTATGCCGACCGGTTCGGCATTGCCAGACGTGTCAGCTTCGATGGCATCACCACAGCCGCCGGACACTACAGCTTTGCCGGAGAGGCGGATGTGAACGTGGCTTGGAGCGCCATCGGCCAGCATCTCGATCAGGTCAATCCCTGCGCGTACCTGAGCTTCATCGGGGCCATTGCCAACGGCGGCGTGACCATCGACCCGCATGTGGTGCGCGGCATTTCCAGAGGGGAAGAGAGCCTCTTTCGGGGCAGCGCCACCGGTGGGGAGCGGATCATGTCGGAGGAAACGGCGCAGCTGCTGCATCGGTTTATGCGCAACAATGTGGTCAGCTATTACGGGGTGGAAAACTTCCCGGATCTGAAAATCTGCGCCAAAACCGGCACCGGACAGGTGGACAGCGGCAAAAAGCCCAACGCCATGTTCACCGGCTTCATCGATGATCCGCAGCTGCCGCTGGCCTTCATCGTCTGTATTGAAGACGGCGGCTATGGCCGTAAGGTGTGCATTCCCGTCATCAGCCGGGTGCTGGAGGCTTGCATGGAATGGGCGGCACTGCCATCATAACCAAAACACCCCCCGCATAGGCTTGTGCGGGGGGTGTTTGAATGTGCCGGAGAAATCAGCTGGCCGGGGGATGTCTGGCCTGTCTCGGGGTGGGAATGCTGATCGCCACCTTTTTCGAGTCCATGCTGCTGTGCGGCTGCATCGGGGTGCTGCTGGTGGGCGGCGGTATTCTGGTTATTTCCAGAAAATAGGGGCATAAACCTGTCCCCGGGCGAATATGCTTTACCATCCAAGTTCAACAAGGGGTGGTCACATGCAATTGCAGTGGGAGAGCAGACAGATCCCCGCACTGGGGGTCAGGGCCGGGGAAACGCAGACACAGGAGCAGACGCTGGAAGTGCGGCTGGGGGAGAATTTGCCGGATATCGGCCACATCATCTGCGGCTGGGGTCAGCCGCTGCTGCGGGGCAAGCAGTGGCGTGCGGACAGCATGAGCGTCTCCGGCGGCGTGATGGTTTGGATCCTCTATGGGCCGGAGAATGGGGCGGCACCGGCCTGCGTGGAGGCGTGGCTGCCATTCCAGCTGAAATGGCCCCTGCCGCCCAGCCAGCGTGACGGTGCCATCCGCTGCGATATACGTGTCACCGGTGTGGAGGCCCGGGTGCTTTCTGCCCGGAAAATGATGGTTCGGGCCCAGATCAGCGCCATGGGCGAAGCACTGGAACCGGAAACGGTTGAAGTATTTACCCCCGGGGAGGTTCCGCCGGCGGTGCAGCTGCTGAAAAATACCTATCCGGTGCTGCTTCGGGCAGAGGCCGGGGAGAAGCTGATCGAGGCGGAGGAAACCCTGCCGCTGCCCGGCCCCACACCCGCACAGGTGCTGTGCTGTCAGGTAGAGCCGGTGCTGGAAGAGCAGAAACTGATCGGAAACCGGGCGGTATTCCGGGGAGATTGCGCTGTGCATCTTCTGTACGCGTCGGAAGACGGCGGCATCCATAGCGCTGCGCTGCATGCCCCCTTTGCCCAGTTTGCCGAGCTGGATCGGGATTATGATAAGGAGACGACCCTTGATACCGTCATGGCTGTATCCGCGCTGGAGCCGGAGCTGACGGGGGAGGGGCTGCATCTTTCCTGCACTCTGATTGCCCAGTATGTGGTGCTGGAAAGAAGCCTGCTGGAGGTCGCGCAGGATGCCTACAGCACGGAAAACGAAACTGCGCTGCAGCGGGCGCAGCCGGAGCTTCCCGTTGTGCTGGAGCAAAGCCGGCAGCAGCGGGAGCTGTGCCTGCGGGGCAGCTGGGATGGGGCCGAGGTGACGGACGTTACCTTCCTGCCGGAGCAGCCCCTGCTCCACCGGGGGGATGGCTGCATACAGGCGCAGCTGACCGGCCATGCCCAGCTGCTGTACCGGGACAGAGAGGGCGCCTATCGATCTGCCGAGCTTCCGCTGGAACAGCAGTGGCAGATCCCGGCGGGGGAGGATACGTTTTTGTCCATTTCCATCCGGCCGGGGCAGGATATTGCCTCCACCGTGGCGGGGGAGACGGTAGAGCTGACCGGCAGTGTGGAGATCTTCATGACGGCGGATACCAGGCAGGAAATCCCTATGCTCTCCGGGCTGGAGGTGGGCGCGCCGCTGGAGCGTCCGGAAGACCGCCCCTCCATGATCCTGCGCCGGGCCGGGGAGGAAACGGTGTGGGAGCTGGCGAAATGCTACGGCACAACAGTCGAAGCAATCCGGCAGGCCAACGCGCTGCAAGACCAGATTGGAGAAGGGAAAATCCTCCTGATTCCCGTCAGCTGACAGCGGCGCAGTCCAATGTTTCGGTAGACAATCAGAATAAAACCTCCGGCTTGTCCGGAGGTTTTGCCTGCTTTTACAGGATCATTCCTTACAGGTTTTTCTTTTGCTCAGGCATATTGTAAGAACTGCGGCTGTGAAAAATGTAAGCAGAATCATTACAGCAACATATAAGAAACCCGACAGGCCGTAATTGTGATAGGAGCCCTCCCGGAAGAACAGGAAGAGAATGCCGGCATTGCTGATTATGAAAGCGGAAAATCCGCAGGTCAGGGAAAGCAGATACCCGACAGAGCTTCTGCATACCGAAAAAGCCTGCATCGCGATCATGTAAACCAGAAACACGGCCAGCAGGCTCAGGGGAATCAGACTGCCGCCCGGTACATTCTGAAAAAGCACCAGCGTTGTATCAATCAAACCGCCAACTGCCGCAACACCGGCTACCGCAACGGTGAAAATTCGGCGCACCATGTACGCCTGCGTTGCGGCACCGTAGTCTGCGGCACAGCGCACAATGGCCGTATCCGCTGCCGGGGCCTGCGCCGGTTCCCGTTCTCCCGCCAGCAGCTGCCGGATATCGATCCCGTAAAGCTGCGAAAGATCGAACAGAATATCCAGATCAGGCATGTTGATGCCCGTTTCCCATCGGGAAATCGTGCGATTGGTCACACCCAGCTTTTCCGCAAGCTGCTCCTGCGTCAGGCCGTGTTCCTTGCGAAGCTCCTTCAAAAATACAGGACACAGAGCGGGAATTTTTACTTTTTGCATAGACAGCCGTGGCAATGGCAAATTTTGACCGCGTTTTTGTATCAAAGCAGCCCCGCGGCGGAATTTTGCTTTTTTGTATTGTCAGGATTGACAAAGGGTGGTATAATGGTACCACAATTATAAAAACAGAAGGTGTTACCATGACAAAAATTGACATTTATTCCGGTTTTCTTGGGGCTGGTAAGACAACTCTGATCAAGAAAATGATTCAGGAAGCTTACCGTGGAGAGCAGCTGGTGCTGATCGAAAACGAGTTCGGTGAGATCGGCATTGACGGCGGCTTTTTGCAGGATGCGGGTATTAACATTACGGAGATGAACTCCGGCTGCATCTGCTGCTCCCTGGTGGGCGATTTCGGCAAGGCTTTG
>CAYSJX010000042.1:0-12283 GCA_964431445.1 uncultured Oscillospiraceae bacterium
TGCTTCTGCCCGCCGGAGAGGGTCACGCCCCTCTCTCCCACCACCGTTTCATAGCCCTGGGCGAAGGAGTGAACCGTTTCGTCCAACGCGGCGGCCCGGGCGGCATCCTGAATGGCCTCCATATCCAGCTGCGGTGACGCAATGCCGATGTTCTGGGCGATGGTGCGGGAGAACAGGTACGGCTCCTGCAGCACCATGCCGATGCCCTGCCGCAGATAGGATGTACGGATGTCGCGGATATCCACACCGCCGATGGTGATGCGCCCGCCGCCCTCCGGCAGGCTGTAGAGTTTATCCAGCAGCAGCATCAGGGTGGATTTTCCGCTGCCGGTGCCGCCCAGAATGCCCAGCGTCGTGCCGGCCTTCATGGTAAAAGTCACATTGTGGAGGATTTCCGGAGAATTGTCGTAGCCGAAGCTGACATGCTCGAAAGAAATATCCCCGTCCAGCGGCGGCTGCTGGGCATCCGGCGCATCCTGTTCCACGGGTTCTCGCATGATGTAAAACACCCGGTCGATGGAAACGCCGGCCTTGCTCAGCTCCGAAATCATCCGCCCCAGCTGCCGCACCGGCCACACAAGCTGGGAATTGTAGGAAATGAAGGCGATATATTCGCCCTCCAGCAGCTCACCGCGGACACAGAACCATGCGCCGAACACGATCACCAGCATCACCTGCACCCCGGAGAGAATGTCCGAAACGCTCCAGAAGCGGGACAGCACCTTTGCCATCTTCTCCCACAATGCAGTGTAGTGGTCGTTCTGGGCGGCGAATTTGTCGATTTCCGCCCGCTCTCTGCCGAAGGCCCGCACCACCCGTACACCGGTCAGATTTTCCTGCGCCAGAGCCGACAGGCGGCCCTCGTTTTCATCGCAGTCGGTAAAACCGGCGTGAACCTTGCGGTGGAACCGGAAGGAATAGATCAGCACCAGCGGCGTGGGCAGCAGGGCGATCAGGGTCAGCGCCGGATGCATGGACAGCATGAAGCTGATGGACAGCACAAGCAGCAGCACGATGCGGAAAATGGATGTCAGCTGCTCCGACAGGAAGTTTTTCATGGTGTCGATGTCGGATGTACAGCGCTGAATGATATCGCCGGTTTTGTTCTTCATGTGCCAGCCGAAGGGCAGGCGGGTAATGTGGGAAAACAGCCGGTCACGCATGGTTTTGACCAGTGTTTCCGATGCCCGGGTATTGTAAACCCGGAAGGCGTACTGGGAAGCCACCTGCACCAGCGCCACGGCCACCACTGCCAGTGCCATGATCCACAGATGCTCCCCCAGATAGGCAAAGCCCCCGATCCGGTCTACGGCCGCCAGCACGAAGGCTGGGAAATCCGCCTCCTTGCCGCCCAGTGCGCAGTCCACGGCAGCCCGGATGATCTGCGGCTGGAGCATATCCGCCAGCGCCGTGACCCCGGCCGCCACGATGGCCGCCAGAAAATACCGCTTCGACCCGGACAGAAACTGCCACAGCAGGGATACCTTCTCCCGCCGCAGCCGCTTTTCTTCCTGTAACATGTTCTTTCTCTCCTCCTTTAGTGTATGGATGGCCTGCAAGCGCGCAAAAAGGGCGCAGGCCGAAGCCTGCGCCCTGATCATGACAATACGGCAAAAACCGCCTGTTACGCCCATGCAGGAGCCAAGCTTCCAATATCCCTGTAGTTCATCCGAACGATCATAAACATATGCCTGACTCCTTTCTTTCAAAATTCTGCCGCAATGATAGCACCCATTTCCGCAATTGTCAATACCTGCCATGGAAATTGGAGAAATAACGTGTCAATTCAAGCAGATCTCTCCCGTTTTCCGTCAAATCCGAAGAACGGGGAGGCCGCCACACCGGTGTGTGCCGTTTTTACCTTTACTCCTCCCCTTCTTCCTGCTGCGGTTCCTCCTGCGGGGCCGGGAGGGTGTCGGCAGCTGCGTTGACCGCTTTCAGGCTGGCTTTCATCAGCCGGATCAGCCATGCGGGCACCTTGGCACCCAGCTTGATTGCGTTTTCCAGGATGCTGCCCAGCTCCGTGATGATATACCACGCCAGCACCAGCGGCCACACCAGCCCCGGCCAGCTCAGCCCGATTGGAAGATTCTCGCAGATCATGCCCATCACCAGATCCGCAATCCCCGCCACGATCACCACAACGATCATCGCTGCCTTGTGCCACAGTCCCTCCCGGGCCTGCGCGCTACTCCAATGGCCCGATTTGCAGGCCGCCGCGCTGCCGCTGATGTAATCGAGCGCCATGCACACCACCCACACAATGGCCATGATCCCCCGCCACCCCAGCAGCGTGGAGGTTGCCGTCAGCATGGCCGCAAGGGCCGCCTTCATGCTCTTCATCTTCTCGTCCATATTCGCTCCTCCTTCATTTTCCGCCCAAAAGCTTCGTCCAGGTTTCTTCGCCCACCACGCCGTCCACGGTCAAACCGTTGTCCTTCTGATACTGCCGCACGGCTGTATCTGTCATGGTCTGGAATTTCCCGTCATAGGGGTTCCGGCTGCCCAATTTGTAGCCATAGGTGGACAAAATGCGCTGCAATGCTACAACGCTCTGGTTCCGGCTGCCCTTTTGCAGCCGGGGCAGGCACACCGTGACCGTCTTTGCGGCATCGCCGTCCGCCAGCGCCATGACGGTGTGGCCGGTTTTTACAAGGATGTCACCCCGGCGCAGGTAAGTGTCGGCGGTCAGATATTTTTCCTCCGTCAGGGCCTCATACTCGCCGGAGGCCACAAGCCGTTCCACCATGCTGCGGGTGGTAAAGGCGTTGGAGCCGTACTCCAGCGCCGCGCCGCCCGCGATGGCGCATACATGCAGCAGACTGGAACAGTCGCATTCGCAGGGGGTGTCGATTTTCGCAAGATCGAAATTCACCGTCTTGGCCTGTTCGTACAGGCTGTTTCTGTCCGCTTTTTTCTGGTCGTAGCCAATGTTTGCATTGGCGCAGGCGGCCTCGCAGGCGGTGGCAGAACTTTCCGCCAGTGCCTGCCGCTTCGGGCGCAGCACCGTGTGCCAACCACCGGCATACCAGTTCAGGGTGCGAACCTCTTTCCCCGTCTGATCCCCCGCCGCGCCGCCATAGCCCTTGCCATTTTCGTCAATGGTCGCATGTCCGATTTTGATTGCCATAGTTGTTCCTCCTCACTGGATTGATGCAGTTCTCTGCACAATTACATTCAATCCTAAGCGTGGTTGCACGCAAATGTGCAACCATACACGAATATTCGACATTTTTCGCCATTATGCCTGCAGTTTTCCCCTTCGGCGGCGCAAAAATGCCGGGATCCCATTCCTGAGATCCCGGCAGGGGGGTATTTTACATATTTACGGAGAAAAGCCGAACTTTCAGTTGACGGTTTTCAGCGTGGCATAGCCCGTCAGGCGGAACCAGCCCTTTTCATAGCGGCCCCAAACCTTGCCGTCCACGGTTTTCTGCTCCAGAATTTCAACCTCGTCACCACGGCGCAGGACGGTGACCAAGCCGTAGCTGGCGCCGGGGCCCTTGCGGACGTTGACACTCGAGGCCGTCAGGGTAGCATAGACTTTCGTCTTGTTGCCGCCGATGGTGGTATCGCCCGTATTGTTGGAACCGGTGGACTCATCCGGCTTTGTGGTGCCGGACTGGCTTTCATTGGTGGTTTTCAGCGTGGCATAGCCGGTCAGGCGGAACCAGCCCTTTTCATAGCGGCCCCAGACCTTGCCGTCTACGGTTTTCTGCTCCAGAATTTCCACCACATCGCCACAACGAACCGCTGTGACCACGCCATAGGACGTCCCCGGCCCCTTGCGGACATTGACGGTACCGGCCGTGACCGTAGCATAGGTTTTGGAGACGGTGGTATCAGGTGTCGGCGTGGGGGTGGGGGTCGGTGTGGGAGTCGGGGTAGGCGCAGGGGTCTGCGTGCCGTCCTCCACATCCACTTCGATGGATTCGGTGACGGTTTTCAGCGTGGCATAGCCGGTCAGGCGGAACCAGCCCTTATTATAGCGGCCCCAGACCTTGCCGTCCACGGTTTTCTGTTCCAGAATTTCCACCACGTCACCACGGCGAACCGCCGTGACCACACTGTAAGCCGTGCCGGGGCCCTTGCGGACGTTGACCGTGCCGCCCGTGACCGTGGCATAGGTTTTGGAGACGGTGACCGTGATGGTGTTTTTCACCGGGTCGGTGTAGCTGTCCACATAGCTGTGGCCGCAATTTCCGCAGGTGTGGGTGGTGTAGCCCTGCTCTTTGGAGGTGGGCGGTGTCACCACATCGGTGTAGCTGTGACCCAGTGCGGAAGTTTCCCCATCGGTATAGCTGTGACCGCAGGTGCCGCAGGTATGCCGGGTATAGCCGCCCTCCGTGCAGGTTGGTGCCTGCACCGTGTCGGTATAGCTGTGACCCAGCGCGGCAACAGGGGTATCCGTGTAGCTGTGGCCGCACTTGGTGCAGGTGTGCGTGGTGTAGCCCGCCGTCTCACAGCCGGGCGCGGTGACGCTGTCCTCATAGCTGTGGCCGTTGGTTTCGCAATCGGGCACCGGTGTCTGATCCGGAACCATGGACGGGTCATAATTGGTGTATGTCAGGCAGATCCAGCCGCAGTAGACACGGCCCCAGACACCGTCTTCCATTTCCTTCAGGGCATAAACCACCAGCTCCGCCCCTTTCTTGGCGGTGCGAACCGAGGCATAATCAACCCCGGGGCCTTCCCGGATGTACAGTGTGGAAGTGGTGACCTTCACACTGAAGGTATTGATCAGGGTATCGGCATCGGTCAGAAGCACATACTGATCCACACAGAACCAGCCCTGCGCACTTTTTGCCCACAGCTCGCCCATAAAATAGCGGAACTGCTCCACCTCGATTTTGGATCCGGCTTCATACTGCCCGGCGGTGGGATAGCTCTTGTGGGGGCCTTTGCGGATCGTGGCCGGATCGGTGCCCAAAATCAGCACCTTGGTCGGGGCCTCCGGCAGAGGCTGCTCCTGCTCCGGCTGGGAAGGCTCCGACGGATTGGGAACCACAATGGGCCCCTCCGGTTCCTGCGGCTGGTCTCCCTCCACGGTTTTCAGCGTCGCAAAGCCGGTCAGGCGGAACCAGCCTCTTTCATAGCGGCCCCAGACCTTACCGTCTACCGTCTTCTGTTCCAGAATTTCCACCACATCGCCGTAGTGCAGCGATGTGACGGTGCCATAGCTTGTGCCGGGGCCCTTGCGGACGTTAACAGCGGAAACGGTGATGGTGGCATAGGTCTTACCGCTGCCGGACTCCGGCTTCTGGGCGGTCTGTTCGGCATAATCGGTGTAGCTCAGGCAGACCCAACCCTGCTCGCACCTGCCCCACAGGGAACCACTGACGGTGGTGACCGCCGCGATTTGCAATGTGTCGCCGCTGTGAACCTGCGCCGTGATCGCAGAGCCGGTTCCGGCGCTGACACGGACATTCAGAGTATCGGTGGTGACGGTCACGGTAACCGGCTCGATGGTCTCGCCGCTGCCGTCATTCTCCGTCCAATGGGCGTAAAGAGTTTTCCGGTCGTGGGCCTGCGTCAGATTCGTGACCTTGGTGCCGCCGGTCGGCTCTGTGTACCAGCCGGCGAAATGGTATCCAGCGTATGTAGCGGTGGCTGTGATCGGCGCGTCATAACGGGTATCGAAGCCCTGCGCCGCCGCACTGCGTTCGCCGCCATTGGCATCGAATTTGACGTATGCGTAGTAATCCGGAACCTCCGTGCTGTAGCGGCCGTACAGATACATCTCCGCCTCGGACAGGCGGCGCATCATCAGGCCGTGCAGGAAGTTGCCCCCTGCGGTACACCACGCGCTCAGGGCCGCAATGAATTCATTGCCCGTTGCGCCGTTGACGATTGCCTGATAGAGTGCCCCCTCGGTTCTGCTCAGCCATGCGGCCCCGCAGTTGTAGGTCAGGGAGAAAATCGTATCGTACTGCCCCTGGGTCAGGGTCAGGCCGTTCTGGCGGGCAAAAGCACTCACCCGCTCGTCAAAGTATACCAGCTTTTCCGCCAGCAGAGCCTCGGCTTCCTCGACCGGAATGCCATCGGCCTTGTACTGCTCCAGCTTATCCTGTGGACATGTGGTTCCGAAGCCGACCGTCCACTGGGAATAATCCCACACCGGAACGGCGGTAAAGCCTTCCAGCTGCTTGATCAGCTCCACGCAAGCGCTGCTAACCTGCATGTCTACAGCCGTGATCTGCATGGGCACCAGCGCCAGCAGGCAGATGCACAGCGCAATACTCACGGCGGCACACAGGGTACGTTTGCTCATAAGTCATACTCCTTTCGATTGAGGATCCTGTGTATTATAGCAAATCGCGGCGCATAATGCAACCCTTTTTCTTTTTACGCTTCGCAATTGTTCCGATTTTTTCGTTTTCTTATGGTCAAAACAGGAATAATGTTCTAAATAATCCTGATTTTTCCAAAAATTCTTCTTCTCGCCATTTGCATTTTCCCATAGTCTGTGGTAAAATGCACACGAATGTGGCCCTGCGTGGCCACGGAAGGAGGCAATATCATGTCTACACAGGCCCGTGCCCTCATCGCCATGAGCGGCGGCGTGGACAGCTCCGTTGCCGCATACCTGATGCAGCAGGCAGGCTACCGCTGCATGGGGGCGACCATGCGATTGTTTGAGGCGGAGCAGGAGCAGCCGGAGAGTACCTGCTGCTCTCTGGAACAGGTGGAGGATGCCCGCGCCGTGGCACACCGGCTGGGGATTCCCTATTATGTTTTCAATTTCAAGGACGATTTCCGCCGGCATGTGATGGACGCATTCGTTCGGGACTATGAAAGCGGCCTGACCCCCAACCCCTGTGTGGCCTGCAACCGGCATCTGAAATTTGACCGGCTGCTGCGCCGGGCGCTGGAGCTGGAGTGCCAGTATGTGGTCACGGGGCACTATGCCCGGATCACCCGGCAGCCGGGCGGCCGGTATCTGCTTCGCAAATCCGTTGATGCCGCCCGGGATCAGACTTATTTCCTCTACAGCCTGACGCAGGAGCAGCTTTCGCACGTTCTCTTCCCCCTGGGTGAACTGACCAAGCCAGAGGTTCGGGAAATTGCTCAGGCGCAGGGCTTTGTCAACGCCCGCAAGCGGGACAGTCAGGACATCTGCTTCGTGCCGGACGGGGACTATCCGGCCTTTCTGGAGCGCTACACCGGCAGGCCCTGTCAGCCGGGGGATTTTCTGGATCTCCGGGGGAATGTGATCGGGCAGCACCGGGGTGCCGTGGCCTACACCATCGGTCAGCGCAAGGGTCTGGCGCTGAGTGTGGGGCACCCGGTCTATGTCTGCGGCAAGGATATGGCCGCCAACACCGTCACCGTTGGGGAAAACATCGATCTGATGCACACGGCGCTGCTGGCCGATGACTGGATTTTCTCCGCGCTGGATGCCCCCCAGGAGCCGCTGCGCTGCCATGCCAAGGCACGCTCACGCATGACCGAACAGCCCGCCACGGTCTATCCGGTGGAAAACGGCGTTTTCCGTGTGGAATTTGACGCGCCCCAGCGTGCCCTGACCCCCGGGCAGGCCATTGTGCTGTATGACGGCGATGTGGTTCTGGGCGGCGGCACCATCCGACAAATCCTGTAAAAAATGCCATCCTTCCACGGTGGAGGATGACATTTTTACTATTATATTGTAATATCCGGGAAATATTCCCCAACAAAATCCACCTGCTCCACCTGAAAGCTTTTGCCGTTGAGATATTCCAGCGCTTCGGCATCGGTGGTAAAGCGGAAGGTTAGGCGGTAGGAGTACAGGGCCTGATAGTCCCGCCCGGCATTGCGATCCAGCTTGCCGTACTTCCCATCCCCCAGCAGCGGATGACCTGCGTGGGCAAACTGGGCACGGATCTGGTGGGTGCGGCCGGTAATCAGCTCGCATTCCACCAGTGACAGCCCGTTGCGGCTGTGCAGCACCCGGTAATCCGTCCGGCAGGAGCGGCTGCCGGGCTGCGGCCGGTCGGACACATAGACCCGGTTTTGTTTTGCATCCTTGAAAAGGTAGCCCGTCAGGCTTCCCTGCGCCGGCTTCGGGGTGCCCTCCACAATGGCAAGGTAACGCTTATCCAGCTCCCTGTCCCGGATTTTCTGGTTCATCACCCGCAGCGCCAGCGCCGTCTTCGCCGCAATGACAATGCCGCCGGTATTGCGGTCGATCCGGTTGCAAAGGGCCGGGGTGAAGGCGTTTTCCTGCCGGGGCCGCCACTGTCCGCTCTGGTACAGGTATGCCTGAATATGGTCGATCAGGGTGCGGCCGTAGTCTGCCCCGTCATGGGGATGCACCGCCTGCCCGGGCCGCTTGTCCACCAGCAGAATGTGTTCATCCTCGTAGACAATGTTCAGCTTCGGCTTGGCCACCGTCAGAAAGGCGTTTTCCTGCCGGGGCGTGTCGAAAAATTCATCGTTGATATAAAGCTGCAGGCGGTCGCCCTCGCACAGGCGGCAGTCCCGCTCGGCCCGGCCGCCGTTGCGCTTGATCCGCTTGGTTCGGATGTATTTCTGGGCCAGCGATGCCGGCAGCAGCGGCACGGCCTTGGCCAGAAAGCGATCAAGCCGCTGTCCGGCGTCATTTACGCCGATAATCAGTTCTTTCATAAGTTCAAATTCATGTTTCTGCTGAAATTGTCGTTGATATTCTCGGTAAATTCCAGCGCGGCATTGTAGCCCATCTTCTTCTGGCGGTTGTTCATGGCGGCCACCTCCAGAATCACGGCCAGATTTCGGCCCGGTGTGATGGGAATGGTGTACATGGGGATCTTGACCCCCAGCAGCTCCATATACTGCTCCTCCAGACCCATCCGGTCATAATGGGCCTGATTGTTCCACGGCACGATGTTCACCACCAGATTGATCTCATTTTCCGACTTGACGGAGCCCATGCCGTACAGCTTCGCCACATTGATAATGCCGATGCCCCGCAGCTCGATGTAATTGCGGATCAGTTCCGGCGCGGTACCGACCAGAGAGTTGCCGGCCACCTTTTTGATCTCCACCGCATCGTCGGCAATCAGCCGGTGGCCACGCTTGAGCAGCTCCACCGCCGCCTCGCTTTTGCCCATGCCGCTTTCGCCGGTCAGCAGAATTCCCTCGCCGTATACCTCCATCAGTACCCCATGGCGGGTAATGCGGGGTGCCAGCTCCGCGCGCAGATAGGCGATGATGGAGGAAATAATGGTGCTGGTGGCCTCCTTCGTGCGCAGAATGGTCACATTGTGCTTTCTGGCCATGGTCAGGCACACGCTGTCCGGCTCCATATCCCGGGCAATCAGCAGCGCCGGCGGCTTATAGGAAAAGAACCGGTCAAAAGTGATGGTTCGCTCCGCCTCCTGCAATTTTCCCAGATAGCTCATTTCCACATTGCCCATGACCTGCAAACGCATCGGCTCAAAATGGTCAAAATACCCCGCCAGCTGCAGTCCGGGCCGGGCCACATCCTCCACCGTCAGGCGGATGGAAGCATAGTCCGTAGAGGCGTGGATCAGCTTCAGATCAAATTCCTTCACCAGCGTGGTCAGGGGCACACTATAGGTTTCCGTCATATGGCGTTGCCCTCCTTCCCTTTTGGCTCCATTATACCCGCGCAAGGGCACAATAGCAACAACTTTTTGAAAAAACGAAAAAAATACAAAAAAATACTTGCATTTTTCGGCAAACTCTGGTATCATATCTAAGCGCCTGCGACAGGCGCCCAGATTGAGTACCCAGAAGGAGGTGCAATGAAATGGCTAAGTGTGATTTTTGCGGCAAGGGCGTGACCTTCGGAATTAAGGTTTCCCACTCCCACAGACGTTCCAACCGTGCATGGAAGCCCAACGTCAAGCGCGTCAAGGCTGTCGTTAACGGTACTCCCTGCCATGTGTACGCTTGTACCAGATGCCTCCGTTCCAATAAGGTCGAGCGTGCTGTCTGATAACCCGCGATCGAATCACGGTGCTGCCCCGCAGCACCGTTTTTTCGTGTCAAAATCGTAAAAAGCCGTGCCACAGCGATCAGTGGCACGGCTTTTCATTCACTTACAGCCAGCCGGCGTCTTCCTGTTCGTCGCGGCCGGGGCGGGTCAGCAGTTGCTGCACGGCGGTTGTGGCGGGTACGTTCTCGTAAAGCACCTGATAGGCCGCTTCCACAATGGGCATATCCACGCCCATGCTCCGGCTCAGTTCCCAGGCCGAGTATGTGGCATAGTAGCCCTCCACCACGGCGCCGATCTGCTCCATTGCCTGCTGCACCGGCACACCCTGTCCGATCAGGATCCCGGCGCAGCGGTTTCTCGAATGCATGGAGGTACAGGTCACGATCAGATCCCCCACGCCTGCCAGCCCCGCGAAGGTCTCCTTGCTGGCCCCCAGCGCCACGCCCAGCCGGGCCGTTTCCGTCAGGCCGCGGGTCATCAGCATGGCCTTGGCATTGTCGCCGCAGCCCATGCCGTCGGCAATTCCGGCGCACAGGGCGATGACGTTTTTCAGCGCGCCACCCAGCTCCGCGCCCACGGGATCCGGGCTGGTGTAGACCCGCAGCTTGGGTGAAAAGAAGGCATTCTGGACAAATTCCGTCTGTTTCCGGTTCCGGCCCGCCGCCAGAAGCCCCGTGGGCATCTGCCGGGAGACCTCCTCGGCATGACTCGGGCCGGTCAGCACGACCACTTCCCGCCCCGTCTCCTGTTCCACGATCTGGCTCATACGCAGATGGGTGCCGGATTCCAGGCCCTTGGTGACGGAAACCAGCACCGCCTGCGGCCCGATGGAGCCGGCAAAATCCCGGCTGATCTGCCGCAATGTGGCCGATGGCACTGCGAACACCACAAGATCGCATTCCTGCGCGCACCGTCTGTCCGCACTGATGCGCATCTGTTCGGGCAGACGCACCCCCGGCAGCCGGGGATTGACCCCATCCGCCCGCATCTGGGCGGCGCGGGCCTCGCTTCTGGCCCAGAGTGTGACCTCATGGCCGTTCTGATGTAAATGGATGGCCAGCGCCGTTCCCCACGCGCCGCTTCCTATGACCGCAGCCTTCATGCTATTGTTCCTTTCCGCAGATATCCCTGGCTCAGGCGTGATTTTTTGTTACGCCGTGATAAGAGCTGTCGGTATCCGCCACAACTTCCACTACATTCGATTTTTTCCGGAAGAAGCGAATGTTCTCCGCACCCAGAATATGGGCGATCTCCAGTGTGCGCCGATACTTTTCCGTATGCTCCGCGAAATTATCCTTTTCGATATCGATCTTTCCGATAGGTGAGCCGATCGACCACACCCGCAGCCCCGCCTCGTCCAGCCGGGCGCGCACCTGTCCGGCCTTGCTGTCGGAAATGTCGGAATCATTGACATGATCCACGTTTCTGATTTCCAGTCCGTCCAACGAATTATCCTGCATAGCCCGGATCTGCCCTTCGAGCAGGGGGGCTTGCCTCATCGGCAAACGCATAGATTTTCATTGTTCGGCTCCTTTTTTCTTAAACAGATCGGTTTTTCGCTCCTGTCCCCTGCACAGCCGGGCCAGATTGCCCCGGTGCATGAAGATGGTCAGCAGGCTCATGAACAGCCCCGCCGCCATGACCGGCCCATTGTCCCCATGCAGCACCACGAAGCAGATTCCGAACACCGCTGCCGCCACAACCGAGGCCAGCGACACATACCGGGTACTGAAATACACCACAGCGAACACCGCAAGGATCACCACGCCGATCCGCCAGTCCGCCACGAAGGCGATGATACAGCCGCAAAGGATGCCTTTGCCGCCCCGGAAGCCCAGCAGTGCCGGAAAAATGTGACCCAGCATCACGCAGACGCCCCCCAGCATCAGTCCCTCGAAACCATAGCCCAGAGGCCGGAGTATGAGGCTGCACGCCCAGCAGGCCACGGCCGCCTTGCCGCCATCGATGACGATGACCAGTGCGGCGCTGGCCGTGCCGTAATTGCGGATGAAATTGGTCAAGCCGGCATTACCGCTGCCGTGGCTGCGGACATCATCGTGGGCAACCAGCGCCGAAACGCAGACCGCCCCGTTGAGATTTCCCAGCAGATAGGCCGTCAGCGCCGCGATCAAAACAGGAATGAACACGCTTTACTCCTCCTTATCGCCCTTCTGGCGGATGGTGATGCGCACCGGTGTGCCCTTCAGGCCAAACACCTCCCGGATCTGGTTTTCCAGATACCGCTGATAGGAGAAGTGGAACAGCCGCGCGTCATTGCAGAAAATGACGAAATGGGGCGGCTTTGTGCCCACCTGGGTCATGTAATAGATCTTCAGGCGGCGGCCCTTGTCCGTGGGCGGC
>CAYSJX010000043.1:0-11959 GCA_964431445.1 uncultured Oscillospiraceae bacterium
ACAGCTTTGGGGTCAGGCTCATCGCCTGACCCCAACATTTATTATAGAACCTTATAGAACCCATTTATTATAGAACCGTTTTTTATCGGTTTTTCAGTCTTTGAGGTGGAAGGCGACCTTCAGTTCTTCTACCTCCTGTTGGGAGATATGGACGATTTTTCCGACGGCCATGGAATTGATGATGGAATGGGCGGTGGACTCCATGACCTCCAGCCGGTCGAAGGCCTGCAGCAGCGTCTCGCCGGTGACGATGACGCACTCATTGTCCACCATGACGGCGGGGTTGGCCTGAGAAAACTGCTCCGCCGTCTCTTCCTGCCGGGTGTAGATTTCGCCATAGGGCAGGCGCTTGACATCCCGCAGCAGAATGTAGCTTTCCGGGATGGTGCGGGGGTCAAAGACCGTATCCGTCACAGCGAAGGCCATGGCGTGTACCGGGTGGGCCAGCAGAATGGCCCGGATCTCCGGGTGCTTTTTATAGATCCGCTGGTGCAGCATCACCGCCCGGGAGGGTGTCTTGCCCAGTTCCTTCATACCGGCCTTGACACGCACCAGATCGTCCTCTTCCAGATAGGCCCGATCCATGCCGAAGGGCGTGATGATAAAGCTTCCATCGCTCAGCCGCACGGAGTAGGTGCCGTGGGTTGCGGTGAAGAGTCCCTGCCGGTAGGAACGGTGAATCAGAGTGATCATATCCCGGCGGGCCGCCAGCTCTTCGGAAGAGTGGCTGTTGGGGATGAAATCGTCCATTTTGGTGTGATCCCGGGTCTCCGTGACCAGATAGGCCTCGTCCGGCAGGCTGTGGATGTTGCCGATGCGGTTGGCAAGGATTTCCAGATTGGCAGAATACTCCAGCGTTTCAAATCGCTGGAAAGCGGTGAACATATCCTGTGCGCCGATGCAAACACCGTGGTTTTCCAGCAGCACGATATCGCAGCCCTCGGCAAAGCACTTGCCGATATTGTCGCCCAGCTGCTCACTGCCGGGCACGGCATAGGTGGCAATGCGCACATCCCGGCAGATCTTGCGCACGGAGGGCGCCAGATCCAGATCCGGGCACTTGCGCACGATGGAAAAAGACACCAGTGCCGGCGGATGGGCATGGAGTACCGCCCGCAGATCGGGGCGCATTTTGTACACTGCCTCGTGGAAGGGCAGCTCCGAGGAGGGCTTATGGGGCCCGATGCGGGTGCCGTCCGGCTTGACGCAGATAATATCATGGCGGGTCAGGGTGCCCTTGTCCACGCTGGCCGGGGTGATCCAGATGTTGCCGTCATCGTCCATAATGGACAGGTTACCGCCGGAAGTGGTGGTCAGGCCCTTGTCGTAAATGCGCTGCATAAACATGACCAGCTGGTCGGCGGGGTGGATGTAATTGATATTCATTCGGGTTCCTCCTTTTCAGGCTCATTTGATTTTATTGTAGTACAAATTCACCGCTTTTGCAAGCACAATGTACACTTGACACAGATTTTACAAAAGCCGCCTTTTGCATTTTACACCGGGGCGGTATGCTGGAGCTGTGAACAAAAGGTATCACAAATAATTGAAAAGGAGTTTTTACCATGAAGAAAAGAATGATTGCCATGGCCCTTGTGGTGCTGTGGCTGGCCTGCGCGGCAGGCTGCGCCGTCTCGGGCGGCACCGTTTCCACAGACGGCTCCACCTCCATGTCCAAGGTGATGGGTGCGCTGGGGGAAGCCTTTGAAAACAAAACAGGACTGCATGTAAGCTACAATCCCACCGGCTCCGGCACCGGCATTCAGGCCGTGCTGGAAGGACGGTGCGACATCGGCCTGTCCTCCCGGGAACTGAAGGACAGCGAAAAGGAGTCCGGTCTCCGCCAGACGGTACTGGCATGGGATGCCATCGCCGTCATTGTCCACCCCCAGTGCCCGGTTTCGGATCTGACCATCGCGCAAATTCGGGATATTTTCACCGGGGCCATCACCGACTGGAGCCAGCTGGGCGGCGAAGCGGGGCAGATCGTGCTGATCGGCCGGGAAGCCAATTCCGGTACCCGGGACGGCTTTGAATCCGTGACGGACACCCAAGGGGCCTGCAAGTACCGGCAGGAGCTTTCCTCCAACGGTGATGTGATCACGGCCGTAGCCGGTAACCCCAATGCCATCGGCTACGCCTCCCTCTCCGCCATTCGCGACAGCGTAAAGGCTGTGCGGGTGGACGGTGTCACCCCCGGGGAGGACACGGTGCTCAGCGGCAGTTATGCCCTGCGGCGTCCCTTTGCCCTGATTACCCGGGAGGCTGAGCCTCTTTCCGAAGCGGCACAGAAATTCATGGATTACGCCCTCTCTGAGGAAGCGGAGGCTGTCATCTCCGCCGCCGGGGCCGTACCGGCCGGTGCCAAGGCATGAAGCGAGGGGCTGCCGCCTTTGAGCGGGCTATCCAGACGGTTTTCCTGCTGCTGGGTCTGACCACAGTCGGATGCGTGCTGGTGATCACGGTATATCTGATCGTCTCCGGCCTTCCGGCCATTGGACAGATCGGGCTGAAGGAATTTCTGCTGGGTACCCGCTGGGACGCGGCCGCCGCCGAGCCCAGCTACGGCATCCTTGCCCTTGCCCTGAGCAGCGTCTACGCCACCGTAGGCGCGCTGGCGCTGGGGGTACCAATCGGATTTTTTACGGCAGTCTATCTGGCACGCCTGGCTCCCCGGGCCCTGCGGGTACCGGTGGAGCAAGGTATCAGTCTGCTGGCCGGTATTCCATCGGTGGTGTACGGTCTTGTGGGAATGCGGGTGCTGGTGCCCGGCATCCGGCAGCTGTTTGACCTGCCGGACGGAGCGTGTCTGCTGGCTGCCATTGTGGTGCTGGCGGTGATGGTGCTGCCATCGGTCATTCGGGTCTGCATAACAGCGCTGGAGGCCGTGCCGGAGGAATATGTACAGGCATCTCTTGCTCTGGGTGCCACGCCGGTGGAGACCTGTTTCCGGGTCTGCGTCCCGGCAGCCGGCAGCGGCATCGCCACCGCCGTGGTGCTGGGAGCGGGGCGCGCCATTGGAGAAGCCATGGCTGTCATGATGGTCTGCGGCAGTGTGGCCAACATGCCCGACTCGCCCTTCCAGAGTGTCCACCTGCTGACCACCATCATCGGCAGCGAAATGGCCTACTCCGCCGGCCTACAGCGGCAGGCGCTGCTGAGCGTGGGACTGGTGCTGTTCTTCTTCATTCTGCTGCTGAATGTGGCGCTCAACCGGATCATGAAAGGAGGCTGCCGCCGTGAAAAAGCCTGATCGACGCAGCTGTTACGCCCTGCTGATGAAGGGACTGATGGGCATTTCCACCGCCGTGACGGCGGCGCTGGCGCTGGCGCTCATCGGCTATGTGGCCATTGTAGGATTTCCCCATGTCAGCTGGCAGTTTCTGACCACCGGTGTCAGCTACGCGAAGCAGCAGGTGGGCATTTTACCCGATCTTCTCAACACGGTGTATGTGCTGCTGGCCACGCTGCTGATGGTGGTGCCGCTGGGGGCCGGAGCCGCCGTTTATCTCAATGAGTACGCCTCCAACGCCCGGGTTGCGAATCTTATCAGCCAGGCCGCGGAGATTTTATCCGGCATTCCCTCCATCATCTACGGTCTTGTGGGTATGCTGCTGTTTTCCAACCGGATGGGCTCATGCCTGCTGGCGGGAAGTCTGACACTGGTCATCATGAATTTGCCCACGGTGCTGCGCACCACACAGGAGAGCCTGAAAACCGTGCCTCAAAGCTACCGGGAGGGTGCTTTCGCCCTCGGTGCCGGCAAGTGGCGGGTCATCCGCACGGTGGTGCTGCCGGGGTGTGTGGAGGGTATTGTCACCGGGTGCATTCTGTCCGTAGGCCGCATTCTGGGTGAAAGCGCCGCACTGCTGTTCACCGCCGGTTTTGCCCATGTAATCACCGGCTTTTTTTCCGGAATGGCCAGTCCGGGGGCGACACTGTCCGTGGCGCTGTATGTCTACGCCAAAATGGACGGCGATTTTGACACGGCTTTCGCCATCGCCGCCGTGCTGCTGGTGCTGACGGTGCTGATCAATCTGAGTGCCGGGCTGGTCAGCAAATATTTTCAAAGGAGAAGAACGCAATGAATATTCTCACCACCCGGGACCTGTGCCTGTGGTATGGCAATACCCCCGCCCTGAAGGGAATCACCATGGATATCCCCCAGCACAGCATCACGGCCCTGATCGGCCCCTCCGGCTGCGGCAAATCCACCTTTCTTCGCACCCTGAACCGGATGAACGATCTGATTGACGGCGTGCGTGTCACCGGAAGTGTCCGCTATCGGGATCAGGAGCTTTACGCCCCCGGGGTCAATGTCAACGATCTGCGCCGGGAGGTGGGCATGGTGTTTCAGAAGCCGAACCCCTTCCCCATGAGCATATACGACAACGTGGCCTACGGCCCCCGCACCCACGGCATCACCGCCCGGGCGGAGCTGGACGGGATCGTGGAGCGCTCCCTGCGGGCTGCCGCCCTCTGGGACGAGACGAAAGACCGGCTGAAAAAGAATGCGCTTGGTCTGTCCGGCGGCCAGCAGCAGCGGCTGTGCATCGCCCGGGCCCTGGCGGTGGAGCCGCAGGTGCTGCTGATGGACGAACCCACCTCCGCGCTGGATCCCATTTCCACCGCGAGAATAGAAGAGCTTGCCATTTCTCTGAAAGAGAAGTATACTATTGTTACCGTGACCCACAACATGCAGCAGGCAGCAAGACTCTCCGATCAGACGGCTTTCTTCCTGCTCGGTGAGCTGGTGGAGTACGCGGATACGAAAAGTCTGTTCTCCAGCCCCGCCGACCGGCGCACGGAGGACTATATCAACGGCAGATTTGGATGAGGCCAGCGGCATGACCGCCCGGCCGGAAAGGAACAGCAAGGATGATCTGGTGTGTAGAGGATGACGCGGCCATCCGGGATATTGAAGTTTACGCCCTGCAATCGACAGGCTTCGATGCGCAGGGTTTTGCCGATGGCGATGCCTTCTGGGAGCAGCTGCAAACCCGGCGGCCGGAGCTGGTGGTGCTCGATGTGATGCTCCCCGGCACGGACGGGGTGCAGCTGCTGCGGCGCATCCGCTCGGAGCCACGCTTTGCCGATCTGCCGGTAATCATGGCCACGGCCCGGGGCACAGAATACGATAAAATCCGCAGTCTGGATCTGGGTGCGGATGATTATGTGGTCAAGCCCTTCGGGGTGATGGAGCTGGTGTCCCGGGTGCGGGCGGTGCTGCGCCGCTGCCGCAGCGAGGAACCGGCACAGCTGCGGCTGGGCGGGCTGAGCCTGAACCGGGTCGAGCGCACCGTCAGCTGTGACGGGCAGCGGCTGCATCTGACCTACAAGGAATATGAACTTTTGCAGCTGTTTTTGTCCCATCCCGGTGTGGCTTTCACCCGGGAGCAGCTGTTTGCCCGCATCTGGGGCGAGGACTATGTGGGCGAAACCCGCACGCTGGATATGCACATCCGCACCCTGCGGCAGAAGCTGGGGCCCTACGGGCGGCATATTGAAACGGTGCGGGGCATCGGCTACCGACTGGAGGCACAGCCATGACAGGAAAAATTTTCCGGGCCATTATGGCCGCAGCGTGGATCGTGCTGCTGTGCTGCACGATCATCATTCTGGGGGTTGTCTATGAGCATTTCACCCGGGTGCAGACCGATCAGCTGTGGGTGCAGCTGGAAATGGCTGCCGCCGGTGTGGAGGCTGCCGGTACGGATTATCTGACATCGCTTAGCGATGCCGACAGCCGCCTTACATGGATCGCCGCCGATGGAACGGTGCTGTACGACACCCACTCCGCCGGGCAGGAGATGGAAAACCATGCCGACCGGGATGAGGTGCAGCAGGCCCAGCGCACCGGCGAAGGCTATGCCGTCCGCCACTCCCGGACACTGCTGGAAAAAACGGTCTACTGCGCCCGCAGGCTGTCAGACGGCACGGTGCTGCGCATTGCCTTCAGCAGTGCCGGCATGGCGCTGCTGGTGCTGGGGATGCTTCGGCCGATCTGCATCGTCATCGCACTGGCGCTGCTGGTGGCCTTCCTGCTGGCACGGCATCTGGCCGGACGGATCGTGGCACCGCTGAACGAGCTGGATCTGGAGCAGCCGCCCCAGAGCTGCGTCTATGAGGAGCTGACCCCCCTGCTGCGCCGCCTTGACCGGCAGCACCGGCAAATTCAGCAGCAGCTGACACAGTTGCAGCGCAAGCAGGATGAATTTGAACAGATCACCGCCAGCATGAGTGAGGGTCTGGTGCTGCTGGACGACAACGGCACCATTCTGAGCATCAATCCGGCAGCACGGACGCTGCTGCAGGCGGATACACAGGCCGTAGGGCAGAAGCTTCTTGCCATGCAGGGCTGCCGGGAACTGGAAGAAGCCGTGACCCTTGCCACGGAGCAGGGCCACAGCGAGATCACAATCCGGCGCGATGGCCGTGTCCTGCAGATCGATGGCAGCACCATCCGCTCTGGCGGTGTGGCCATCGGCATGGTGCTGCTGATTTTCGACATCACCCAGCGGGCGGATGCGGAACGGGCCCGCCGGGAGTTTACGGCCAACGTCTCCCATGAACTGAAAACACCGCTGACCGCCATTCTGGGCAGCAGTGAAATGCTCCAGACCGGTATGGTCAAGCCGGAGGATACGCCCCGCTTCATCGGTCACATCCACCGGGAGGCCGCCCGGCTGCTGACCCTGATTGAGGACATTCTCCGCCTGTCCCAGCTGGACGAGGGGGTAGCCCTGCCCAGCGAGCAGGTGGATCTGGCCGCCGCCGCGCTGGAAACCGCCGGGCAGCTGCAGCCGATGGCGCAGAGCAGCGATGTCACCCTGACGGTGGAGACACAGCCGTGTGTGCTGCCGGGAGTTTCCCGGCTGGTGCAGGAAATTCTGCGAAATCTGACGGAAAACGCCATCAAATACAACGTCCCCGGAGGCAGCGTGACGTTGCGCGTCACATCGGACGGGGTGCTGACGGTTGCCGATACCGGCATCGGCATCGCACCGGAGCATCAGGGGCGGGTGTTTGAACGGTTCTACCGGGTGGATAAGAGCCATTCCCGCCAGATCGGCGGCACCGGTCTGGGACTGTCCATCGTCAAGCACGCCGCGCTTCAGCTCGGGGCCCGGGTCGATCTGCAAAGCACACCCGGACAGGGCACCACCGTGCAGGTTTTCTTCCCAACCGCATAAAAAACAGGCCCGAGGTCAAATCCCCGGGCCTGTTCCGTTTAATCAAAAGCTTTATCAGTATTCCCGCACCACACCCCGGACGAGACCGAGGATCTGGGCTTCGGAACCATCGATGGGCTCGTAATTCTCATTTTCCGGCATGAGCCAGACCTCTCCGTTGCGGCGGCGCAGGCGCTTGACAGTGGCCTCGTCCCCGATCATGGCCACAACGATCTGGCCATCATCCGCCGTCTGCTGGGGGCGAACCACAACCTTGTCCCCACTGAGGATACCGGCGTTGATCATGCTGTCGCCCCGGACACGCAGGGCAAAGCAGCCGGGTTCACCGTCCCAGCTGAGGGATCCCTCCTGATTTTCCACCGCCAGAATCGGCACACCGGCGGTAACCACACCGATCACCGGAATCTGTCCCTGCCGCAGGCCGGTCACCACCGCACGCTTGCGGCCCTTGGCCCCCGCCGATTGCAGCAGCCCCCGATCCTGCAGCGCCTGCAAATGGTAGCTGACGGAGGCGGTAGAGCGCAGACCCACCGCCGCGCCGATCTCCCGCACCGAGGGGGCATAGCCGTTTTCATAGATAAACGTGTTGACAAATTCCAAAATCAGATCCGCTTTATCGCTGGTTCTGGGCATCAAGATCAACTCCCAATTTATAGTATAGTATATTTATAGCACATTTGAGCGAAAAAGGGAAGCCCTTTTTTCAAAATTTTCGCACATTTTTTCGCCTCCGTGGGGCTTTTCTTTTCTGCTTTTTTCTGCTACACTATAGGCATCGCCGGAAAGGAGAGGCAGAATATGAAAGATGCGGTTCTTTCCTTCCTCGCCACCGTCCCGGCCGGACGGGTAATCACCTATGGCCGAATTGCCGAAGCCGTGGGCCATCCCGGTGCGGCCCGGGCCGTGGGCACCATTCTCCACCATAATCCGGATCCGACCCGTTACCCCTGCCACCGGGTGGTGGATGCCCGGGGGCGGCTGTCGAAAAGCTTTGCCTTCGGCGGTCTGGCCGGGCAGCAGGCCCTGCTGGAGCGGGAGGGCGTGCCGGTTTGCGATGGCACAGTGGATCTGGGCGAATATCTGATGAAATAAGGAGTATTCCATGAAAAAACACAGAGGTCTCAAAATTTTCGGGCTGGTTCTTGCCGGACTTGCCCTGTTTCTGCTGGTGATCAATCTGATCCCACCGGCAAAAAATGTGCCCAGCAACCCCTTCCTGAAGGAAGAGGGTGCCCTGCCTATGATCGCGGCCCATCGCGGCGGCGGACGGGCCAACCCGGAAAACACCCTGCTGGCCTTCCGGGAGGCGGTGCGCACCATCGGAGTGGATGTGCTGGAAAGTGACCTGCACATGACGAAGGACGGCTATCTTGTCTATCACCACGATGATTATGTGGACGAAAGCTGCAACATCAACGGCGATCTGACACTGGAACAGGTGCGCCAGCTGTGTCAGGACGAGAATAACCGCCACTATATCCGGGATCTGACACTGGAACAGCTGCGTCAGTACAATTTTGGCTACTATTTCGAGGATGCCAACGGTGAACGGATCTACCGGGACGTGCAGGATCCGGCATCTTTGGGTCTGCAAATCGCCACGGTGGAGCAACTGTTTGAGGAATTTTATCAGACGGAGCCGGAGCTTCTTTTCATTGTGGAGATCAAAGACAGCGGCGACCGAGGCAAGGAAGCCTGCCGCATTCTCTGGGAGGCGGTGGAGAAATACCCCAACTACCGTGACAGGATCGTCATCGGCACCTTCCACGATGAGATCGAGCAGGAGCTTCGCACCGCTTACCCCGCGCTTCTGCGGGGCGCGCCCACGGGCACGGCGGCCAAATTCGTCATCACCCAGTATCTGCGGGTCAATCTTTTTGACCGCAGCAGCTTCGCCTGCCTGCAAATTCCCATGTCCTTTGATGTGGGCATTGAGATCGATCTGACCGCGAAAACCCTGCTAGAGCGGGCCCACCGCCGGGGTATCGCCGTGCAGTACTGGACGATCAACGATCCAGATGAAATGCGCTTTCTCATCGAGCTGGGCTGCGACTGCATCATGACCGACGATCCGGTGCTGCTGCAGCAGGTGCTGCAGGAGTACCGCTGATGCCTTCCGTTTCTTTATAAAAAATTCAAAAAATGGGGGCAGACAAGCGCCCCAAACTGTGTTATACTACCCGTATGGAATGATTTGCGTCTAAGGAGGGGTTCTCTTTGAAATACTGGCGCGGATATCTGGTTGCCGCGATTATGGCGGTCATTACCGTTGCTCTGAGCGCATTTGCCAGGGAATATTCTCAGCTGCTGGACATGGTGTATCCCTATGTCTCCCGAACCATTTTGACGACACTGGCCAGCTGGTCGTCCACCGTGGATTTTACCCTGTGGCAGGTGCTGGTGGTGCTGCTCGGGGTGGGGCTGCTGGTCACCATTGTGCTGATGGTGGTGCTAAAATGGAATTTCTTCCAGTGGCTTGGCTGGGTGCTGACAGGCGCGAGCCTGATCTGGTGCCTGCACACCGGCATTTACGGCCTGAATAACTATGCCAGCCCCCTGGCAGAGGATCTGCGGCTGGAGATCGGGCAGTACACTCTGTCCCAGCTGGAGGAGGCCACCGTTTACTACCGGGATCAGGCCAATGAGCTGGCCGCCACCATGGCCCGGGATGAGCAGGGCGGTTTGATTTTTCAGGATTTTGAGGATCTTTCCGCCATGGCCGGTCGTGGCTTTCAGGCGCTGACCTACAGCGGCAAGGCGGCGGTGTTCGCCGGTTCCATGCTGCCGGTGAAAAAGCTGGCATGGGCGGAAATGTACGCCTCCATGGGCATTACCGGCGTGACCATGCCCATCACCGGCGAGGCGGCGGTAAATGCCATCACCCCGGCCGTGGGGCTGCCCTTCACCATGTGCCATGAAATGGCCCACCGCATGGCCATCGCTCCGGAGCGGGATGCCAATCTGGCGGGCTTTCTGGGCTGCATTTATCACAACAATCCCCAGTTTGTCTATTCCGGCTATTTCATGGCCTACCGTTACTGCCTGAGTGCCATGCAGAGTGTGGGCACCGGCGAGGCGGCCGCGGCCGCCGTGCGGATTGCTTCCGGTGTCAATGATCAGCTGCGGCGGGATATGTCCGATTACAGCGCGTTTTTCGTGCAACACCACAGCGATCTGGCCAGCGATATTGCCGATGTGGCCAATGATACCTACATCAAAGTCAGCGGCGACGAGTCCGGCATCGCCTCCTACGGCGAGGTGTGTGATCTGCTGGTAGCCTGGTATTCCCAGCGGATCGTGGAGCCGGATGCGGACGACGGAAAGTCCGATTTTGACCCTCTGGACAAAGATCAGGTGGATATTTCCGACATTCTGGAGGGGCGCAAATGAAGCAGGCACTGCTGCGGGAGCTGGAAGCGCTGCAGCTTCCCACCCGGGAGGCCGATCGCCTGTGTGCCTTTGCCGAGGCCATGCTGCGGCAAAACGAGGTCATGAACCTGACGGCCATTACGGAGCCTGCCGCCGTGGCGAAGCTGCATCTGGCGGACTCTCTGACCCTGCTGCGCTGCGCCGATCTGGCTGGAAAAAGCCTGATCGATGTGGGCTGCGGTGCCGGTTTTCCCGGTGTACCCCTGAAAATTGCCTGCCCGCAGATGGAGCTGACCCTGCTGGACAGTCTGGGCAAGCGGATGCAGTGGCTGGAAACGGTGCTGCCCCAGCTGGGGGTGGAGGCTACCTGTGTCACCGCCCGGGCGGAGGAGGCGGTGGCCACCCGCCGGGAGCGGTATGACTATGCTTCCAGCCGCGCGGTGGCCCGACTGAATATCCTGCTGGAGCTGACGGCCCCCTTTGTCAAGGTGGGCGGTGCGGTGCTGGCCATGAAGGGCTCCTCCGCGGGCGAGGAGCTGGAAGAGGCGGAAAATGCCATCCGCCGGCTGGGACTGAAGCTGGAAAAATTGCACCATTTCCCTGTGGACGGTGCCGATCACGCCGTGATCGTGCTGCGAAAGGTAAAGCCAACCCCGGCCTGCTACCCCCGCCGCTTCGCAAAAATCCGCCAGTCTCCCCTGTAACAAAAGAAAACCACGAAGGCCCGGCGCAGTGCGCCGGGCCCTTCGTTGCGGCAAAAAAGATCCCGGACGGCGAACCGTCCGGGATCTGCATTTTGACTTCTTACAGCAGAGTGGAGAAGTGCTTGATGGTGCGGACCATCTGAGAAACATAGGAGTTCTCGTTGTCGTACCAGGAGACGACCTGAACCTGAGTCTTGCCATCGGGCAGGGCGCAGACCATGGTCTGAGTGGCATCGAACAGGGAGCCGTAGGTCATGCCGATGATGTCGGAGGAGACGATCTCGTCCTCATTGTAGCCGTAGGACTCGGTGGCGGCAGCCTTCATGGCAGCGTTGATCTCGTCCTTGGTGACGGACTTGGAGCAGACGGCGTTCAGGATGGTGGTGGAGCCGGTGGGGGTGGGGATACGCTGAGCAGCGCCGATCAGCTTGCCGTTCAGCTCGGGGATGACCAGGCCGATGGCCTTGGCAGCGCCGGTGGAGTTGGGCACGATGTTGCAGGCGCCGGCACGGGAGCGGCGCAGGTCGCCCTTGCGCTGGGGGCCGTCCAGGATCATCTGGTCGCCGGTGTAAGCGTGGATGGTGCACATAATGCCGGCCTCGATGGGAGCCAGGTCATTCAGAGCCTTGGCCATGGGAGCCAGGCAGTTGGTGGTGCAGGAAGCAGCGGAGATGATGTTGTCTTCCTTGGTCA